>DQLC01000005.1 GCA_015660425.1 Alphaproteobacteria bacterium | reverse complement strand
ATGTAATTGCATATATTTAGAAAAACTCTCTAAATCTTTTAATTCATGAACAGACTTACCAATATACTTAGTGTCTCCTATTATTGAACAACCAATATAATTACAATGTGCTCTAATTTGATGCTTTCTTCCAGTTTCAGGAAAAAACTCTACTAAAGATAATTTAGTTTTTTTAAATTTCCCTTTCCATAAAACATTATAAGTTGTTTTACTCTCTTTACCATTTATATCAAAAGCTGTTCTTTCAAAACTTTTACTATGAATTATCCCTAATGGAGCATTAATTGAACCAGTTGTTTTTGGCATATGTCCAATTACTAGTGCCCAATAAATCTTTTTTACATCTCTATTTTTAAAGGCCTCCGCCAGTCGTCGGGTTGTGTCTGGTTTTCTAGATAATAATAATACTCCACTCGTCTCCTTATCGAGCCTATGTAGTAATTGAGGCCTATGAGGTGATTCAAAACGAAAATAGTCCAATAACCCATCCACATGATCACTTATCCTTGACCCGCCTTGAACAGCCAACCCTGCCGGCTTATTAACTGCTATTATTTCTTTATCTTTATATAATATAGAATTATCAACAAAATACTTTAAATCATCATTTAATCCCTTATACGTTAAAAATTTAGCCTTTTGTAAATTTCTAAATGCATAAGGAATTCTTATACTATTACCTGTTTCAATTCTTTTTTTACCCAATGATCTCTTTCCATCAATTCTAATTTGACCTGTACGTAATAATTTTTGAATAGCGACAAATGATAAGTTTTCAGTATGGGAAGAAATAAACTTATCTAGCCTTTGACCTGATTCTTCAGAAGTAACTTCAATTGGCTCATTATTAATAGACATAAATTTAAAACACCAACCGAATAAAATTAATACCCAGTATTAAGCCACCAATAGATAAGAATACTGATAATAAAATAAAAATAACAGCAGTAAGATAATCTGCTTTTTCAAACATTAAATATGCCTCAAGAGCAAAAGCGGAAAATGTTGTAAAAGAACTTAATATTCCTATCTGAATAAAGACTTTCATACTATCGTTAAAAAAATCAGCTTTGGATAAACTATCGTATAACATTCCTAATATTATTGATCCAAGAATATTACATACTAGCATACCATAAGGAAATGAATTTGAAGATAAGTTTTGAATTGCATTAGATAAAATATATCTAGATATCGCTCCAATTGCTCCGCCAATTGCCACAAATAGAATTAAATACATATTTTTAGCCTTAATTTCATTTCAATTATAGCCTACGTAACTAATTACTCATACTATAATAGCTAAAAATAAAATTAAATATACTTTAGAAAACGGTTTTATTAATCTTTCTTGTCAGCCTCTTCTTCTTTAGCCTCTACTATAGGGCCACTATCAAGACCTCTTGCAGAAATATTTCTATCGACAAGCTCTATATATGCCATAGGTGCGCTATCACCATATCTATTACCATCTTTTATTATACGAGTATACCCACCATTTCTTGCTTCATATCTTTTAGCTATTTCTCCAAATAGCTTTTCTATATGCGCATCAGGAGCTAATCTAGCAATTGCAAATCTGCGCGCATGAAGACTTCCTTTTTTGCCTAAAGTAATAAGTTTTTCAACTATTGGTCTTAGTTCCTTAGCTTTAGCTATAGTAGTTCTAATTTGTTCATGCTTAATTAATGCTGCAGACATATTAGCAAACATAGCTTTTCTGTGAGAACTTGTTCTATTAAGTTTTCTATGGCCCATTTTATGTCTCATAATTTAATTCCTTATTTAATATTCTTTAAATTAAAACTGATCATCAACTTTTTTCGCAAGTTGCTCTATATTCTCTGGAGGCCACTCCGGAACCATTTCACCAAGATTTAACCTCATATTACTAAGCACTTCTTTAATTTCATTTAAGGACTTTCTACCAAAATTAGGAGTTCTAAGCATTTCTGATTCAGATTTTTGTACTAAATCTCCAATATAAACAATATTATCATTTTTAAGACAATTTGCAGACCTTACAGACAGTTCTAACTCTTCTACTTTTCTTAACAGATGAGGATTTAATAATGCATCAGGTGTAGGTTCTTCTTCAACTATTTCTGGTATAGGATCCTCAAAATTAACAAAATTACCCATTTGTTCTATCAATATTCTAGCAGCTAGTGCAGTAGCATCTTCTGGGGTAATAGTTCCATCTGTTTCAATATCTAACAACAACCTATCAAAATCTGTGTCTTGTCCTACTCTAGAGTTTTCTATTTTATAAGATACAGTTTTAATAGGACTAAAAATTGCATCAATTGGGATTAAACCAATAGGAGCATCTTCTGGCTTATTTTCTGCTGCAGGTGCATAACCCCTTCCAGTATTAATTATAAAATCTATATTTAACTCCGAACCTTTATCTAAGTGACAAATTATTAATTCTGGGTTCTTTACTTCTACATTTGCATTACTTTGTATCATTCCAGCTGTTACTTCACATGGCCCTTTAGTATTAAGTGATAACTTACTTAATCCATCTATGTGTGACTTAACAGAAATATTTTTAATATTTAGAATAAGATCTACAACATCTTCTCTCACACCTTGTATAGAAGAAAACTCATGAAGCACATTTTCTATTTTAATTGCAGTTACTGCTGCTCCTTGCAATGAAGATAATAAAACTCTTCTCAAAGAGTTACCTATAGTTAAGCCATAACCTCTCTCTATTGGCTCAGCAACAACCGTTCCTTTTATGTCTCCTTCTTTAGCAATTATTACAACATTTGATGGGGTGATTAAGTCATTCCAATTTTTTTCTAACACTATAAATTCCTTAATTTATTTAAATATATAAATTTCTTACTATTGATTTAATTGACTAAACTCTTCTTCGTTTAGGTGGCCTACAGCCATTATGTGGCATAGGAGTAACATCATTAATTGTGGTAACTGTAAACCCTATAGTTTGCAGTGCCCTTAATGCAGACTCCCTACCCGCACCAGGTCCACTTACTTTTACTTCTAGCACCTTTAAGCCATGTTCTTGAGCTTTTTTTCCAGCATCTTCAGCAGCTAATTGCGCTGCAAAAGGTGTAGATTTTCTTGATCCTTTGAAACCTTGTATTCCGGCTGACGACCATGCAACAGTGTTCCCTTGGTGGTCCGTAATAGTAATTATTGTATTATTAAAGGTAGAATTTACATGAGCTACTCCCGATGTAATATTCTTTTTTTCTTTTTTCTTTTTAGTTTCTTTTGTAACCATAATACCCTCTGATTTATTAATTAGACAGTTTTCTTATTAGCAATTGCCATATTTTTGCCTTTACGAGTTCTAGCATTTGTTTTTGTTCTTTGACCTCTAACCGGTAGTCCTTTTCTATGTCTTATACCTCTATAACAACCTGAATCTCTAAGTCTTTTAATATTCATAGAGATAATATTTCTTAAATCTCCTTCAACAGTTAATTTTGATGTCAAATCTCTAAGAGTGTCTAACTCCACTTCAGTTAAATCATTAACCCTCCTATATTTAGGTATTCTTGCATCTTCAATTATTTTTGTTGCAGTAGTCTTTCCAATTCCATAGATATAAGTTAAAGCTATCTCAACTCTTTTCCCTGTTGGAATATTTACTCCTGATATTCTTGCCAAAAAAACCTCCAATTTTACTCGTATAAAAAAATAGACCAAGGATCGCGATTATATTCACCTTTGCTATCAAGTCAACGATATCTATCTCATTTTTGTATTAAACTCATTATTTCATTAGTAACATTTTTTATATCAGCTAAACCATCTATAGAAAATAAAACCTGCTTATCTTTATAATATGGTAATAAAGGAAGCGTTTCCTCATTATATGATTCTAGTCTTTTTGAAGCTGTTTCCTTATTATCATCTTTCCTTCTAATAAAATTACTGCTCTCACAGTCGTCACATATTCCATCTTTTAAAGGCATCCTAGTATGATCATTATATCCTGCTCCACAATCATTACAAGAAAACCTACCTTCTATTCTATTTAGTAACACCTCATCATTTACTGAAAACTCTATAACTAAATTTACTAAAAGTTCTTTTTCTAACAACATATTATCTAATTCTTTAGCCTGAGCTATTGTTCTTGGAAAACCATCTAATATAAAACCATTCTCGCAATCTTTTTGCTCAATTCTGTCTTTAATGATATTAACCACTATATCATCAGATACTAATTTACCTTCTTCCATAATTTTAGCAGCTATTAAACCTGTCTCTGTTTTAAATTTTACCGCCTCTCTTAGCATATCCCCTGTAGAAAGATGAGGATAATAATTTTCTTTTGCGATTATACTAGCTTGCGTACCCTTTCCACAACCAGGAGGACCAAAAAGTATAATTATCATTATATACGGCCTCTAAGTTTAGATTTTTTTATTAGTCCCTCGTACTGTTGAGCTATTAAGTGTGAATGAATCTGAGCAACTGTATCCATAGTAACATTAACAACTATCAATAAACTTGTTCCGCCAAAGTAGAAAGGGACAGCATATTTTGCAATTAAAATTTCAGGCAGTATACAGACTAAACTTAGATATAAAGCTCCTACAACAGTTAATCTAGTCAAAACATGGTCAATATATAATGCAGTATTCTTTCCTGGTCTTATTCCAGGAATAAATCCATTATTCTTTTGTAAATTATCCGCTGTATCTTCTGGATTAAAAACTATTGATGTATAGAAAAAAGAAAAAAACATTATAGCGCCAACATATAAAGCCATATATAATGGCTGCCCTCTTCCTAAAAGAGAGGTAACATCTAATAGCCAGCTAGGCCCCGAACCTGCATTAAAACTCATAGCCGTGATGGGCAGCAATAAAATAGAAGAAGCAAATATAGGAGGTATGACGCCAGCAGTATTAATTTTTAAAGGTAAATGATTAGTATCACCTTGAAAAACTTTCATCCCTACTTGTCTTTTAGGGTACTGAATTAACAGCCTTCTTTGTGCTCTTTCTACAAAAACTATAAAAGCTATTACTGCAACTGACATCAATAATAGGAACATTATAAATAAACCAGATAAAGCACCTGTTTTGCCAAGTTCCAATGTAGAAACCAAAGATACAGGTAGATTAGCCACAATACCTGCCATAATTATAAGCGAAATACCATTGCCTATACCTCTAGCAGTTATCTGTTCACCTAACCACATTAGAAAAACTGTTCCACCTGTTAAAGATACAACAGTGGTAAATTTAAACATTAAACCTGGTTCCATAACAGCAGGACCTGATGATGAAGTTAAATTTTCTAGTCCACTTGCTATTCCTAATCCTTGCACTGCAGCTAGAAGTACAGTTCCATAACGAGTATATTGTATAATTTTTTTTCTACCTGAATCACCATCTTTTTTTAAAGTAGCTAAATGAGGTGATACAGTAGTCATAAGCTGAATAATTATAGAAGCAGAAATATAAGGCATAATATTCAATGCGAATATAGTCATTCTACTTAGTGCTCCACCAGAAAACATATCAAACATGCCCAAAATGCCGCCAGCATTTTGCTGAAATATGTCATCTAATACCTGAGAGTCAATCCCTGGCAATGGAATGTATGTTCCTAACCTATAGACAATTAGAGCCGCTAAAGTAAAGTAAATTTTCTTCTTTAATTCTTTAGCTTTTGATAAAGCTCCAAAATTTATAGAACCAGCTAACTGTTCAGCAGCAGAAGCCATTTTTAATCCTCTTTAATATTATTATTGTTAAAAATAAGCACTAACTACTAGCACTTACACTTTCACTATTTTCTTTATTATTACGCACTAAAATAGAAACTTTACCATCCACTTTTTCAATTGCTTCTTTAGCTGAAGCTGTAAAAGCTACAACTTCAATATCTATTTTAGATTTTATGGAACCATTTCCTAATATTTTAATTCCATCTCTAACTTTTGTAATTACGCCACTTAATTTTAAAATTTTAGCATTTATTGTTTTTTTAGGATCTATTTTACCTGAATCTATAGCTTTTTGAATTACGTCTAGACCAACAATTGTATATTCTTTTCTAAATATATTATTAAAACCATGTTTAGGTAAACGTCTATGTAAAGGCATCTGACCACCTTCAAAGCCTTTAATTGCAACACCCGCTCTAGCTTTTTGACCCTTATGACCTTTTCCTGCTGTTTTACCAGTCCCTGAACCAATACCTCTACCTACTCTTTTTCTACTTTGTTTTGCTGCAGCATTATCTCTTATTTCATTAAGTCTCATTTTTTCTCTCCATATACCCGCTATAATTAATTTTCATCAACTATTCTTACAAGATGTTTAACTTTAGAAAGCATTCCTCTAACAGAAGAAGTGTTTTCCAGAACATTTGTACGGTTCATTTTATTAAGACCTAATCCAATCAAAGTTTTTCTTTGATCAGACTTTCTCCCTATAGGGCTTTGAATTTGCATAACTGTAATTTTACTATTATCCATTAACTTATGCCTCCGCTGTATTCTTATCAGTATTTTTCTCTGACTTCTTACCTACGACTGCACTAACTTTTAAACCTCTTCTGCTTGCCACTCCTCTAGGAGATTGCAAATTAGATAATGCATCAAATGTTGCTCTTACCATATTATAAGGGTTTGCACTGCCTTGCGATTTAGTAACCACATCCTGAACACCCAATGTCTCAAATACGGCTCTCATTGGACCTCCCGCAATTATACCTGTTCCAGCTGGCGCACTTCTAACTAATACCTTAGATGCTCCATGATAACCTATAACATCGTGATGAACCGTTCTTCCTTCTCTCAAAGGAACTCTAATCATTTCTTTCTTAGCTTTTTCTGTAGCTTTTTTTATAGCTTCAGGAACTTCTTTAGCTTTACCAGATGCAAACCCTACTTGGCCTTTAGAATCTCCAGCTACTACTAAAGCAGCAAAACCAAATCTTCGCCCACCCTTTACTACTTTAGAAACACGATTAATCCCAACTAACTTATCGAGAAGACCATCACCTTCTTTATCATTTTTTTTTCCTCTTACCATAAAATACTCCTAAAATTAACTTAAAATACTAACCCATTACCCCTTGCCGCTTCAGCTAAAGCCTTAACACGACCATGATATATATATGGCCCTCTATCAAAAACCACTTCTTTTAATCCAGAATCTTTAGCTAACTTAGCAATCAAAGACCCAATCTCTTGAGCTGCAGAAATATTACCACCAAAAGCTTTTTTAGTTTTAAATTCTTTATCCATTGTAGAAGCTGATAAAAGTGTTTTACCATTAATATCATCAATAATCTGAGCATATATATGTTGATTTGACCGATATACACTTAACCTTGGCCTAGACCCACTATTCTTTTTTAGATTAAATCTAGTTCTTTTTTTTCTTCTATCATCTTTTTTTTTATTATTTAAACTCATAAATCACCTATTTTTTCTTACCTTCTTTTTGTCTTACATATTCATCGGAATATCTAACCCCTTTGCCTTTATATGGCTCCGGTTTTCTTAATGATCTGATTTCGGCCGCAAACTGACCAACTTTTTGTTTATTAAACCCTGATATAAATATTTCTGTTGGTTTAGCACATTTAACTGTTATTTCTTTAGGAATAGCTACTTTTATATCGTGGCTATAGCCTAATTGCAGATTTAAAATATCTCCTTCTGCTGCTGCCCTATAACCAACTCCAATCACTTCCAAAGTCTTTGAAAAACCTGTATCTACTCCAATTACCATATTATTTATTAAACTTCTGACTAAACCCCACTGCGAAAGAGATGTTTTATCTTTATTTATAGGTCTAACAGAAACTTTATTATCTTTATATGTTACTTCTACTGAATCAGTAATAACCTCTGAAAGCTCTCCCAGTTTACCTTTTACAGACATAACTTTGCCCACAATGCTAAAATCTACATCTTCTGGAACAATTACTACATTTTTACCAATTCTAGACATTTCTCTTTATTCCTTAAAATACACTACATAAAATTTCACCACCAATATTGGCACTTCTAGCTTCATGATCAGACATTAACCCTTTTGAAGTTGATACAATTGATATTCCTAATCCCCCATAATTTAAGGGCATATCTTTCATAGAAGAATACAACCTTAAACCAGGTTTAGAAGACCTTTTAATCTCCTTAATTGCAGGCTTTCCTTCAAAATATTTTAGTTCGATTATAAGAATATCCTTCTTATTATCATTTGTTTTTATGCTATAACCTCTTATAAATCCTTCTTTTTTCAGAACTGTTAATACGGCAGCTCTTAACTTAGACATAGGACACTCAACTAATGCTTTTTTTGCCATGTGTCCATTTCTAATTCTAGTTAACATATCTCCTAGCGGATCTGTCATAGTCATACTTTATCTCCTACCAACTTGCTTTTGTTATACCAGGAAGCTGGCCACTAGATGCTAAATCTCTAAATGCAATTCTACTAATACCAAATTTACGATAATTACCTCTGGGTCTTCCTGTAATTTCACACCTACTTCTAATTCTAACTCTTGAACCATTTTTTGGTAAAGCTGATAACTTCAATACAGCTTTAAACCTATCTTCTTGAGATACATTTTTATCCCTTATTACTTTCTTTAGTACTTGACGTTTTTCATTATGCAGATCAGCCATGTATATTCTTTTTTTATTTTTATCTATTGCACTTTTTTTTGCCATTTTTACTCCTATTTTCTAAACGGAAAATTAAATTTCTTTAGTAATGCTAATCCTTGATCATTATTATTAGCAGTGGTACAAATTATTATATCCATTCCCCTCACTACATCTACATCATCATAATTAATCTCAGGAAAAACTATTTGCTCTTTAATCCCTAAAGCAAAATTACCTTTACCATCAAAACTTTTAGTACTTAGACCTCTAAAATCTCTAACCCTCGGCAATGATATATTTATTAATCTATCTAAAAACTCATACATTTTTTCTTTTCTTAATGTAACTTTACATCCTATGCTCATTCCATCTCTTAACTTAAAAGTTGCAACAGACTTTTTAGCTTTAGTAACCATAACCTTTTGCCCAGATATTTGAGTTAGGTCTTTTATAGCACCTTGAATCTTCTTTTTATCTGAAGCAGCTTCACCTACACCCATATTTAATACTATTTTATCTAATTTTGGAACTTCATTGATGTTTTTACAAACCAACTCATCATAAAGTTCTTTTTTAATATTAGTTTCATAATATTCTTTTAATCTTGCACTCATTTAAAACTCCATTAATCTACTAGGTCACCAGAACGTTTTGCAAACCTTACTTTTCTTCCATCCGCTATAAATTTATAACCTATTCTCGTAGCTTTATTATCCTTAGGATCTATATGTGAAATATTAGATACATGTATAGATAATTCCTTATCTAGTATCCCTCCTTGAGAAGTTTGACTTTGTGCAGTATGCTTCTTTGCAATATTTAAACCTCTAAGCATCACCCTATTATTTTTTGGAAATACAGTAACAATTTCTCCAGACTTACCCTTATCTTTACCGCTTATTACCAATACTTTATCACCTTTTTTTACTTTTAACTTGTACATAACTATAAAACCTCCGGTGCTAAAGATATAATCTTCATGAAATTTTTACCACGTAACTCTCTCGTAACTGGCCCAAATATTCTTGTACCTATAGGCTCTTTTTGATTATTAATTAATACTGCCGCATTATTATCAAATCTAATTGCACTCCCATCAACTCTCCTAATTTCTTTACGCGTTCTTACAACAACAGCTCTATGAACATCGCCTTTTTTTACTTTACCTCTTGGAGCTGCCTCTTTAATTGATACAACAATAACGTCCCCAACTGCAGCATACCGTCTTTTAGAGCCACCTAAAACTTTAATACACTGCACCCTCTTAGCTCCTGAGTTGTCTGCGACGCCTAAACTTGTTTCTGTTTGAATCATTATCTTTCCAATTAAATATTTTGTAAGTTATGAAGTAATACTTTCAGTTAATACCGTCCATGTTTTTTTCTTAGATATAGGCCTGCACTCTATAATTCTAACTTTATCACCAATTTTATAATTATTATTTTCGTCATGCGCATGAAATTTACTCGAACGTGTAATTGTCTTCTTATATAAAGGATGTCGTACACGTCTATCTACATTTACTACTATCGTTTTTTCACTTGCCGCACTAACTACTGTGCCTTGTAAAATTCTCTTAGGCATTTATAGATCTCCTCTTTTGTGCCGATATTGCGGTCATAATGCGTGCTATATCTCTTCTTACTTGAAAAATTTTTGCTGAATTTTCAAGTTGTCCAGAAGCTTTTTGAAACCGTAAATTGAATTGTTCTTTTTTTAAATTAACTAATTCTGCTTTTAGCTCATCTTCTGTTTTTTGTTTTATATCTGAAAATTTCATTTAAACTCCTAATTGTCTAGTAACAAATTTAGTACGAATAGGTAATTTTGCAGAACCTAATTCAAGAGCTTCTTTAGCAAGAGCTTCTGTAACTCCCTCCAATTCAAACATAATTCTTCCAGGTTTTACTCTAGCCGCCCAGAATTCAACTGAACCTTTACCTTTACCCATCCTAACCTCTGTAGGTTTTTTAGTTACAGGTACATCTGGAAAAATTCTTATCCAAACTCTACCCTGCCTCTTTATATGTCTAGTAATAGCTCTTCTCGCGGCTTCTATCTGTCTTGCAGTAATTCGCTCCGGCTGCAGTGCCTTCATTCCATAAGACCCAAAATTAAGTACAGTTCCTCCTTTTGCCATGCCATGTATACGGCCCTTATGAGTTTTTCTAAATTTTGTTCTTTTTGGACTTAACATTATCTAGGTGCTCCTTGTTGTGAGTTTCTTGCATTTTCCATAGCCATAGGATCATGAGACATTAATTCACCTCTAAATATCCAAACTTTTATTCCACAGTTTCCATAGGTAGTAGCAGCTGTAGCTACCCCGTAATCAATATCAGCTCTTAGAGTATGTAATGGTACCCTACCTTCTCTATACCACTCAATTCTAGCAATTTCAGCACCACCTAATCTTCCACCAGCATTAATTCTTATGCCCAGAGCTCCTTGTCTCATAGCAGATTGAACTGCTCTTTTCATAGCTCTTCTAAAAGCAATTCTTTTTACTAATTGTTCCGCTACATTTTCAGCAACAAGCTGCGCTTCTATGTCTGGTTTTTTGATTTCAACAATATTTAGTTGAACCTCTCCTTCTACCATTGTAGCTAGTTTATTTTTAATAATTTCTATTTCTGACCCTTTTCTTCCAATTATAATACCTGGTCTAGCGGAATATATTGTAACCCTTGCCACTTTTGCCGGTCTTTCCACTATAATTCTACTAACTGCTGCACTTTTTAATTTATCTTTAAGAAAGGATTTAATTTTTAGATCTTCCCTTAATAATTTTGTATACACCCTACCTTTAGCATACCATCTTGAATCCCAAGTTCTATTTATTCCCAGTCTTAGACCAATTGGATTTACTTTCTGACCCATTAAACCTCCTCCTGATTTTCTTTAACTATAACCGTTAAATTACTAATTGGTTTAAGGATCTTTCCACCCCTACCTCTTGCTCTTGGTCTAAACCTTTTCATTACTAATGCCTTACCTACATAGGCCTCAGAAACAATTAATTTATCAATATCTAAGTCATGATTATTCTCTGCATTAGCTATCGCAGATTGTAGTACTTTTTTTACATCTGCTGCTATTCTTTTTTTAGAGAACTGTAACTGAAGCAAAGCTTTAGATACATCCATACCTCTAATACTAGCTGCAATTAAATTAAGCTTCTGAGCACCAGAACGAACTGATCTATCCAGTGCCATCGCGCAATTATCTTCTAATTTTCTTTTATTGCTAGCTTTACTCATCATTTATAACCTTTTTTACCTTATTATCTGCTGTATGCCCATAATATGTTCTAGTTGGGGAATATTCTCCAAGTTTTTGTCCAACCATTTCCTCAGTAATAAAAACAGGAATAAATTTTTTTCCATTATGTACAGCAAAATGTAAACCTACAAACTGAGGTAAAATTGTAGAACGTCTAGACCACGTTTTAATACCCATACGAGTACCTGTTTTAGCGGCCTCTTGCACTTTTTTAAGCAAATATCCGTCTACAAACGGACCTTTCCATATTGATCTAGCCAATGATCTACATCCTCCTAATTATTTATATCTTTTTTTAATTATTAAATTATCTGTTCTTTTATTTGTTCTTGTTCTTTTTCCTTTTGTAGAAACTCCCCATGGAGTTACTGGATGGCGTCCTCCGGAAGTTCTGCCTTCACCACCACCATGTGGATGATCTACAGGATTCATTACTACACCTCTCACATTAGGTCTTCTACCTAACCATCTAGATCTTCCAGCTTTTCCTAAATTAATATTTTGGTGATCTGGATTAGATACAGAACCTACTGTAGCTCTACATTCTCCTCTAACCAATCTTTGTTCCCCAGATTGCAATTTAATTATAGCATAGCCTCTGTCTTTACCAACTAACTGAGCATATGCCCCTGCAGATCTAGCAATTTGCCCACCTTTTCCTATCTTAAACTCTATATTATGAATAATAGTTCCCATAGGCATATTTTTTAATGGCATAGTATTGCCAGGTTTAACATCTACCTTGTCACCACTTATAATTTTATCACCAACATTTAATTTTTGTGGAGCTATTATATAAGTTAATTTTTCATCACTATATTTAACAAGGGCTATAAATGATGTTCTATTAGGGTCGTACTCAAGTCTTTCAACTGTTGCTTCTATATTATCATGCACTCTCTTAAAATCTATAATTCTATATCTTCTTTTATGACCACCGCCTCTTTGCCATGCAGTAATTCTTCCGGTATTATTTCTTCCACCGGATTTACTTTGACCATGTGAAAGAGCTTTAATAGGTCCTCCTGAATGTAGGCCAGAACGATCTATTGTAACTAACTGCCTTCTCGATGGTGAAGTTGGTTTATATTGTTTAAGCGTCATACCTTATACTCCACTTGAAAGATCAATTGACTGACCTTCAGCTAAAGTTACCATTGCTTTTCTAATAGATGCCCTTGTGCCTTTAATACCTTTAAATACTTTTCTTTTTCCTTTAATATTTACAGTATTCACTCCCACTACTTTAACTCCAAATAAAGATTCAACAGCAGTCTTTATTTGAGGTTTTGTAGCCGTAGGCGAAACTTTAAAAACTACCTGATTATTTTCTAATATTCTAGTGGCTTTCTCTGTAATTATAGGAGAAACTATTACATCATAATCTTGGGGTCTAGGAGCTACCATTATTTTACCTCCTCAGCTTTTTTTATTTTTGTTTTATTTTTTGCTAATCTACCAACTAAAACTTCTACTGAAGCCATACTTAATACTAATGTTTCTCTCCTCAATATATCGTATACATTAGCTCCTTGAATAGGCAGCAGATCATGCATTGGAATATTTTTCAAAGCTTTATTAAAATTTTCATCTAATTTATTTCCAGAAACAAATAAGGTTGATTTTCCAAGCGGTAATTTATTTAAATTTTCTTTAAGTAATTTAGTTTTCATAGAAGAAAAAGATATGTCATCAAGAATTATTAATTGTCCTTCTTTAGCTTTAGAAGATAAAGCACATCTCATAGCCATATTTCTAACTTTACGAGGTAATTTATGTTCATGACTTCTAACTCTTGGCCCATGCGCTACTCCGCCACCCTTATATTGAGAAACCTTCTTGTCTCCATGACGCGCTCCACCTGACCCTTTTTGTTTAATAATTTTAGCTCTAGAACCAGTTACCTCACTTCTTTCTTGCGTTTTTCTGGTACCTGCACGTCTTTTAGCCAACTGCCAAGTAACCATTCTATGCAAAATATCTGCTCTAATTTCCGCCTCAAAGACAGATTTATCTAATTCTAAAACTGAGGATTTCTTGTTATCTAAAGTTAATACATCAAGCTTCATTTTTAATTCTCTTTTTCATTATTATCATCAGTTTTATTACCTTCTGATGGTTTTTCTACTTTAACATTAGCATCAACCTCAACCTTTGCTGCTTCTTTAGCTTCGGCTTCTTCATTATTAGATACTCCTGGCTCTATTATAACAGCTTTTTCAATTGGTATATCTTCTCCCATAGACATTTTTTCTGATTTAATATCTTCTTTATCAGAATTCAATGAAGTACTTTTTATACCTGCTGGATATGGAACATCAGAAGGTACTGCCTTTTTAATAGCATCTTTAAGACTAATCCAAGATCCTTTTGAACCAGGTAATCCCCCTTTTATAAAAATTAAACCTCTATCATCATCAGCTGCCACTACTTGTAAATTTTGTATAGTTCTCTGCCTATCCCCCATATGACCTGCCATCTTCTTACCTTTAAATACTCTTCCAGGATCTTGACTATTACCTGTAGACCCATGACTTCTATGTGAAATAGATACACCATGTGACGCCTTTAAACCTCTAAAGTTATGCCGTTTCATTGCTCCAGCAAAACCTTTCCCAATAGTAATTCCGGTTGCATCAACATATTGACCCACAACAAAATGATTTACACTTAGCTCTGCTCCTATTGGAACCATATTTGATTCACTTACTCTAAATTCCATTTGTTTTTTCTTTGGTATTACTTTAATCTTAGCATAAAGCTCTCTTTGTGCTTTATTTGTATTTTTTTGTTTTGCCTCACCTGCACCTAATGTAATAGAATTATATCCATTCTTGTCTTTCGTCTGATTTCCTATGACTTGACTATCTTTAATACTTAAAACGGTTACCGGGACGTGAGTACCGTCTGCTAAGTACAACCTAGTCATACCTATTTTTTTTGCAATTATTCCCGTACGCATCGTCTAAATCCCTATTATTATCTAAAGTTTAATTTCTACATCTACACCAGCAGCCAGATCTAATTTCATTAGAGCATCTACTGTTTGTGGAGTTGGATCTACTATATCCAATAATCTTTTATGTGTCCTTATTTCAAACTGTTCTCTTGATTTTTTATCTACATGAGGAGAGCGATTTACCGTATACCTTTCAAATTTAGTAGGTAATGGAATTGGCCCACGAACACTAGCTCCAGTTCTTCTAGCTGTATTAACTATCTCCAATGTAGAAACGTCTAGTACTCTATGATCAAAAGCTTTTAGTCGTATCCTAATATTTTGATGTTCCATTGCCATTTATAAATTAATCCTTATCCTATTTAAACTAAATACTATTCAATAATTTTAGATACAACTCCAGCACCTACTGTTTTACCACCTTCTCTAATAGCAAATCTTAAACCTTCTTCCATTGCAATTGGAGCT
>DQLC01000110.1 GCA_015660425.1 Alphaproteobacteria bacterium | reverse complement strand
TAAAAAATTATATAATAATAGTAATATATATGTATAATTCAAGCTTGGTCATTAATTATATGGGAAAAATCATGAGATCTGCCTTAATTCAAACTTTAACAGTTATCTTTATTGCCGTCCTATCTTGGTTAATCTGGGATAAATGGGATGTGATTACTGGATCAGGTGCTTCTAAAAATAATAGCACCAAATCAGAGAAACCTCCAACAGCTGTAGATGCAAAATCTGTAAGAGTAGACAACATAATCGTAAATATGGAAATCATAGGAAATTTAAGAGCATCAGATGCAATAGATGTTACTTCAGAAGTCAATGGCATAATTACAGAAATTAAATTTACTGAGGGACAGGCAATCAAAAAGGGTAATATTTTATTTCTTTTAGATGCTAGTATAGAAAAAGCGGAAATTAGTATACAAAAAGCAGATGTAAATAGATGGACTGCCTTACTAGAAAGAAGACAAAGATTAGCAAGAAGCGCAGAGAAATTATCAGAAACTAAAAATATTGCAAGAACTAGACTAGACCAGCTATTAACTGACGAGACTGAAGCATTGGCGCAACTTCAAATAGCAAAAGCAGCATTACAAATAGCGGAAAGAAGATTCTATAAAAAAATTGTAAGAGCTCCTTTTAATGGTATCGTAGGTCTCAAATTAAAAAGTATAGGAGAATATTTAGAACCTGGAGAAGTAATAACTTCACTAGATAGTATAGACCCTATAGAACTTGATTTTGAAGTTCCGGAATCAGCAATTTCTGCCCTTGAAATTGGCGCAGAAATTAATGCTTTTACCAGAGCCTGGGGTAATGAAGTTTTCAGTGGTATAGTTAAATCCATCAACACAAGAGTTAATCTAGAATCTAGATCAATTACTGTAAGAGCTAAAATAAATAATACTAATCTTAAATTGAAACCAGGAATGTTTATGATAGTTAAACTTCCAGTTGTAACACATAAAAATGCTATAATCATCCCAGAGGAAGCCGTACTGACCGACGGAACTCTAAGAACTGTCTACGTAATTAAAGATGGTATAACAAACTCAAAGGCTGTTAAATTAGGTCAAAGGCTTCCAGGAGAAGTAGAAGTTTTAGAGGGAATATCTTCGGATGCCATAGTAATTACTGGCGGTATTCAAAAAGTAAGAGATGGCTCTAAAGTAACTATTAGATGAATTAAAAAGTAGATAACATATTGATCAGGAATAATTTATTATGACAAAAAAAAATAATATTAATGAACGCACTCTTTTATTATCAGATATATCTATTAAAAGACCTGTATTTGCAGCTGTAATTAGCCTGATACTTGTAATATTTGGATTATCCTCTATGAAAGATCTAGCTGTTAGAGAATACCCTGATATTGATGCTCCAATTGTTTCTGTAATTACACTTTATAAAGGTGCCCCTGCTACAATCATTGAAAGTCAAGTTACACAAATTATAGAAGAATCTGTTAGTGGAATTGAAGGTGTAAAACAGATTACTTCTAAAAGTAGAGAAGAAAGATCTGAAGTAACAATAGAATTTGTAGTGTCTAGAGATGTCGATGCAGCAGCTAGTGATGTCCGTGATAAAATATCAGGAAGCATTGGAAATTTACCTTTAGATGTGGAATCACCAATTGTTTTAAAAACAGAAGCTGATGCAAGCCCCTTCATTTGGATAGGAATGAAAAGTAAAGAATGGAACGCAATACAGCTTAGTGATTACGCAGATAGATACCTAGTTGATACTTTTTCAGTAGTTCCTGGCGTTGCAAAAGTAATGATTGGCGGTGAAAGACGTCCTGCCATGAGAGTTTGGTTAAACAGAAGGTCCATGGCTGCTTATGGAATTACTGTCAATGATATAGAAAATGCATTACTAAAACAAAACCTGGAACTTCCTTCTGGAAGAGTTGAATCAGATAGAAGAGAATTTGCAGTGAGGACTGACTCAGGCTTAGTTACAGAAAAACAATTTGAAGACATAGTAATAATGCAAAAAGCTAATTATTTGGTACGATTAAGTGATGTTGCAGAAATTAATTTAGGTACGGAAGAAGAACGATATGAAGTTAGAGCAAATGGAGAACCAGCTATTGGTCTTGGTGTTATAAAACAATCCAAAGCCAATGAATTAGAAATAGCAAATGGTATTAGAGCTAAGCTCAATGAACTTCAAGCAAGTCTTCCTGAACAAATTGAACTTTTTATTGCCTACGACAGATCTAGATTTGTAGATGCTTCAATAAAAGAAGTGTTTAAAGCTTTAGCTATAGCAATGTGTTTAGTAATTGCCGTAATATTTGTATTTTTAAGATCACTTTGGGCAACTTTAATACCTGCTGTTGCAATACCTGTTTCTTTAATTTCTTCATTTATTATATTAGATATGTTTGGTTTTTCTATAAATGTTTTAACTCTTCTAGCATATGTTTTAGCAGTGGGACTTGTAGTTGATGATGCAATTATTGTTCTTGAAAATATACATAGAAGAATTGAAAATAATGAGCCTGTTCTGCTTGCCTCTATAAGAGGTTCAAGACAAATAGGGTTTGCCGTTATTGCGACGACCTTATCGCTCATTGCTGTTTTTGTACCCATATCCATGATGGGAGGAAATACAGGAAGATTATTTAGTGAATTTGGGATTTCCATAGCAGGTGCAGTATTATTCTCAAGCCTAGTAGCCTTAACATTAACTCCTATGATGTGTTCAAAGATACTTAAACAAAAAAAATCTAATAATTTATTTTATAGAACCACTGAAAATGGTTTTTTAATGCTTAATAAAGGTTATGAATGGTTATTAAATAAGACATTGTCTTTTCCAATTATTATTGTGGCTATTGGAATTGCATTCTCAGCAGTTTCATATTCTTTATATAAAGAAGTTCCTAAAGAATTTGCCCCTACGGAAGATAGAGGTGTTTTTCTAGTTGTTCTAATGGCCCCCGAAGGAGCTACACTTAATTATACAAGAGATTATCTTCTAGAAGTAGAAGATCAATTGGCCTCTATTGGACCTAAGGGAACTAAAGAAATAGATACACTATTTGGTGTTCTTGCTCCTGGCTTAAGTAGACCTAGTCCTGTAAATTTTGCAATTGCTTTCGTGGTTTTGAAGCCTTGGAAAGAAAGAGCAAGAAGTCAACAATCAATAGTAAAAGAAATTTTTCCTAAATTACTTGGTATTCCTGGAGCAAATGTTTTTGCTATAAACCCACCAAGTTTAAATCAACCAGGAAGAAAGGCACCAGTTCAATTTGTACTAGGCGGCCCAAGTTATGATACACTTAAAGACTGGAGTAAAATTATTATCAAGAAAGCTAAAGAAGAAAATCCAAAATTATTAAGTATTGATGGAGATTACAAGGAGACAAAACCTGAATTAACAGTAGATATAAATAGAGATAGAGCTGCAGCAATGGAAGTATCTATTGCTGATATTGGAAGAACTCTTGAGACTATGCTTGGATCAAGATTCGTGACCACACTAAATGATAGAGGAATTCAATATAATGTTGTTTTGCAAGCTAGAAACAAAGATAGAGAAACTCCAAATGATTTAGGGAATATATATGTACGTAATGCTAATAACGATCTTATTCCGTTAAATAACTTAATTACAACTAAAGAAACAGCTGCGCCAAAAGAGTTAAATAGATTTGATAGAATGCGTTCTGTTACTATTTCTGCATCTCTAGCACCAGGTTACAGTTTAGGAGAAGCTCTTGATTATTTAGATAATTTAGCATTAACAAGCCTTCCACCAGAGGCTAGAATGTCTTATGCAGGACAATCAAGAGAGTTTAGAGATTCTTCCTCTTCACTAATGATTACCTTTGGTTTAGCTCTATTAGTAGTATTTTTAGTATTAGCCGCACAGTTTGAAAGTTTTGTTCATCCTATAATTATTATGTTATCTGTGCCACTAGCAATTACAGGTGCACTTGCAACATTATATCTCACAGGAATCACATTAAATGTATATAGTCAGATAGGACTAGTTATGTTGATTGGCCTAGTTGCAAAAAATGCAATACTTATAGTTGAATTTGCTAATCAATTAAGAGAACAAGGTAGGTCAATAAAAGATGCTGTAAAAGAATCTGCAGCAGCTAGGTTAAGACCTATTTTAATGACAACTATTGCTACAGTTTTTGGAGTAATGCCATTAGCCTTAGCTACAGGAGCAGGGGCAGAAAGCAGATCCTCTATAGGCTGGGTAATTGTTGGAGGAGTATCCTTCTCTACTGTATTAAGTTTATTTATTGTGCCAACATTGTATAGTCTTTTAGCAAGATTTACTAAACCTTCCAGTCATATTGCTGATAAATTAAGAGGTCTTGAAGATGAATATAATCAAAATAATATACAAATTTATGAAGGCTAATAAATTTTTTTTAAAGACTATAATTAAAATATGAAATCTGACTTCATAATTATTGGTTCAGGAATGGCCGGCATGTCTGCTGCTTATAGGCTATCGAAGCATGGCAAGGTTATTGTTTTAGAAAAAGAGTCTTTACTCGGGTATCATACTACTGGTCGTTCAGCAGCTTTTTTTACTGAAAATTACGGTAATAAAATAATAAGATCAATTACGAAAGCAAGTAGACATTTTTTTGAAAACCCTCCAGCTTGTTTTAAAGAAAATGAATTAATGACAAACCATGGAGGATCTCTTTTCATTGCTAATAAAAATCAAACTAAATTTGTAGATAAAGAATTAGAGTATGCTAAATCTTTATCGGCTAATGTCTTTGAAATTTCAAAACAAAAAGCACTTCGAATGGTTCCAATAATTAAAAAAAATTATATAGATCGTGCACTTCATGAGCCAGATTCAAAATCTATGGATGTAGATTTAATTCACCAAGGGTTTGCAAGAGGTCTTAAATCAAATAATGGAGATATTATCTTTAATGCAACAGTACAAAAAATTAAAAAAATAAGTAATGATTGGAAAGTTTATACTAAAACAGATCAATACTCGTCACCAATTATAATTAATGCAGCTGGTGCTTGGTGTGACGATATTGCAATTTTAGCTGGATGCAAACCATTGAATCTTAAACCTAAAAGACGAACAGTAATAATATTTGAAAGTTCTAAAAATATAAACACTTCAAATTGGCCTGTTGTTATAGATATAGAAGATAAATTTTATTTTAAATCTGAAGCCGGGAAAATATTAGCCTCCCCTGCAGATGAAACAGATAGCCTACCTTGTGATGCACAACCGGAAGAAATAGATATTGCAATGACAGTTGATCGAATTGAAAATGCAACTAATTTTAAAATAAAAAGAATAGAGCACAAATGGGCAGGATTAAGATCTTTTTTTCCAGATAGAACTCCAATTGTTGGGGAAGATCCTTCTATATCTAATTTTTACTGGTTAGCTGGTCAAGGGGGTTATGGCATTCAAACCTCTCCAGGAATTTCAAAAATAATAGAATGTTTAATTACAGGAAAAATATGGCCTAGTTACCTGAGTGAGCTGTTAATCCATCCAAAAACACTTTTGCCTAATAGAAACAATTGCTCTTTTAAGGTTGAGTTAACTTAATTTCAATTCTTCTATTTTTTCTATATGAAGATGGGTTTTGTCCAAGTTCTAATGGCTGAAATTCTGCAAATCCAGCAACTGAAATTTTATCTGAACTTACTCCTGATGAAATAAGCACCTTACCAACTGAAATTGCTCTCGCTGCACTTAATTCCCAATTTGATGGATATAAAAGAGTATTGATAGGGTTTTGATCTGTATGTCCTTGTATTTGCAAAACCCACGGAATATCCTTAGGGATATTTTTTGTAGTATCTAATAATATTTTTGATAGTTTTGTGAGTTGAACAACCCCTTCTATACCAACTTCAGCTGAACCAGAAGCAAACAAAACTTCTGATTGAAAAATAAATCTATCACCTACAATTTGAATATCATCCCTATTACCTAATATAGATCTTAATCTTCCAAAAAACTCAGACTTATATTGAGTTAATTCTCCTACTTTTACAGCTAATGCAGTATTAAGCTTTTTTCCTAATTCCACTATATGAATATCTTTTTGCTTAATTTCTTCCAAATTAATATCTAATAAATTCTGAATAATATTGAGTTGTTCTCTTAATTCAGCAATTTGCATATTTAAAATAGTTACTTGGTTCTTTGCAGCCTCAGATAATTTAACTTCTTTCTCAGCCTTTATTAGATTAACGTGAGTTGCTCTCAGGGTTGATAAAAGATCTTTAAGCTCAGATTCTAAATTTGTGTTCTTAAGATCTAAATTTTTATTTTCTTCTTTTATCTGATTAGTATTTTCTTTTAAGGAATTTAATAATCTATTTAGTTCAATATTTTTATTTTTTAAATCTGAAAACTCCATAGATAACAAATCAGAAGTAATACTTGAATTATTTAATTTTTCATTAAGCTTTGAAATAGTACTTGTTAAATCTTTATTCTCTGTTTTTTCTAAAGATAAAAGTTCAGAAAGTTGATAAATTTGCATATTTAACCCTTCTAAAGCATCATCTTTATTTGATAATAATTTAGATAATAAAAACTCTGAGGAAACAAAAATTGTTAAAAGAAAAATTAAAACTAATAACAAAGTTGATATTGCATCCACAAAGCCAGGCCAAATATCGGCTGAACGCCTTGTTCTATTTCTAGAGCTTGCCAAGCTAAAAACTCCTTATTAAATTTTTATTTTTTTTCAACAGCTGCTGATATAGTTTTAGCTAATAATTTTATTTCAGACCTTAATGCAGTCATAAGCTGTTTATTACCTTGATTATTTTCCTCTACTAACCTCTTAATTGAAATATCCATATTGCGAATATGTTCTTTTGTAGGATCGTCAATACCACTTGGATTCTCCTTCATGTATTCTACTAATGGTGTGATATCAATTGACTTATCATTACCTTTTGCAAAAGCTTTTTGATTATTTTGTATTTGATCTGCAACAGCAGACATTTTTTCAGCCAAATTAGCAAAATTATCTGCCAAGTGTTTTCTTTCATCTTCACCTCTACCAAGGGTATGCTGCAAAGAATCAATGCTTTCTGCAGTTTGTTCTAATAATGCCTGTACATAAATAGGTACTCCATCTTCTTGAATTTTTTGATCATCTTTATTTACTGAACTATTAACTGCAATAAGGCTCATAGTAGATAGCCATTCTTCTACATCATTATAAAATTGATTCTGAGCTTGCGACGCTTGAATATCAAGAAACCCTAATATCAGTGACCCAGATAAGCCAAATAAGGAAGACGAAAAGGCAGTTCCCATACCATTTAAAGGTTGTTTTAATCCCTCTTTTAATTTCAAAAACATTAATGAGCTATCTTCATCTTCTGCTCCTAAGGAACTTATTACCGTGCCAACTGAATCAATAGTAATTAATAAGCCCCAAAAGGTACCCAACAGTCCTAGAAATACTAGCAAACCTATTAAGTAACGAGAGATCTCTCTTGTTTCATCCAATCTTAAATTCAAACTGTCTAATAAAGAACGCATAGACAATGAAGAAATTGTAAAACGACCTTTATGTTCCTCTAACAGACTTGCCATCGGGGCTAATAAAATCAATTTTTTGTTATCTAAATTTCCAGTTAAACCTTTAGCCTTATTTCTTTGATACCCCTCTACCCATTGGATTTCAGGTATCAATGTATACACCTGCCTAAGTATGATAATAATACCAAAACCTAAAACAGAGAGTATCAAACCATTAATTATAAGATTAGTTAAGAATGCATTAATTAAAGAACTTATTAAAAAACCCCCTAGTACTAAGTTTAAGATAATAAAAATAATCATTCTTTGTATGAACCTATTTGGGCTATTCATAATCATCACCTAATTAATTACCAAGTATATTTATAATAACCTAAAATAAGTTAATTAATATATTATTTCAACTTTTTGATATTATCAAAATTTAAGAATTTAATATTTTTTGCAGTTCCTGAACAATATTTACATTACCAGCCACAATATTTCCTGTTAGTAACGGGTTCTCTTTATTATCAATTCCTATTGCTAATCCTCCCGCTTCCTTAACTAATATAATACCCGCAGCAACATCCCATGGACTAAGACCAAACTCCCAGAATCCATCTACCCTTCCTGCTGCTACAAATGCAAGATCTAATGATGCAGCTCCAAACCTTCTTAAACCTGCTACTTTTGACATAACTTCTTGCTGAATTTTAATATGTTGTTGATGGTCTCCTCTTCCCAAAAAAGGAATACCCAATGCAATTATTGATTTATCTAGCGTCTTTTTGTTCTTAACTCTTAACCTTTGATTATTTATATAAGCTCCAATACCTTCCTCTGCCCAATAAAAATCATTATGTACTGGATCATATACTACCCCTGCAATTATCTTATCTTTGCAATTCAAAGCAATAGAAATTGCAAAATATGGAATTCCATTCATAAAATTTAATGTCCCATCTATAGGATCAATAATCCAGGTGTATTCATTTTCATTAATATTATTTTTTATTTTACCTTCTTCCATCAAAAACCCATGGTCAGTTCTTGATCTCGAAAGCTCATAATGAATTATCTGCTGTGCTTTTATATCAGCCATTGTAACAAAATCATTCTGGCCTTTTACAGATACTTGCAGTTTTTCTAGTTCACCAAAATCTCTTAATATTGATCTTGCTGCTTTTCTTGCAGCAGTCATCATTATAGTAATATTCGCAGAATATCTAATCATAAATCTTCCTAATTAGTTTACGTTTTTTCTTTTCCCACATAAGTACAGTCTATAGTTGCCACAATTACTTTTGTGCCGACTGTAATATGTGGCGGCACCATTATTCTAAGGTTATTATCTAATATTGCAGGTTTATAAGAAGATGAAGCAGTTTGACCTTTAACAACTAACTCAGTTTCAATTACCTCCTGTATAACTTGTTCTGGTAAATCAACGCCTATAGGTTGATCATCAACTATTTCTAATATTACTTGCATACCTTCTTGGAGAAATACCTTTTGCTCACCTACAAGTGTAACAGGTAATTCAATTTGCTCGTAGGTCTCTGCATCCATAAAAGTCATCATATCATCTGTACTAAATAGATATTGGTATTTCCTAGTATCTATACTTAGACGCTCAACAACTTCATTTGCCCTAAACCTTTCATTTAGTTTTGATCCAGTTTTTAAATTTTTTAACTCTACTTGATTAAATGCACCACCTTTTCCTGGTTTTACAGCCATGCACTTAATTGCTCTCCATTGCATATTTTGATGCTCGATAATATTTCCTGGTTTAATTGCATTACCATTAATTTTCATTTGAAAATTACTCCTATACTCAATCTTATGAAAAATTTATTGTAAATTTTTCTAAATAATTTATAATAATATTTTCGTAAATAAGATATATAATTTTACATTATAATACTTTTAAATTTATTAACTGCACTTTTAGGGTCGTCATTTTTATTCCAAATAGACCCTACTACTGCTATAAAATCTGCACCTGCATCAACTAATTCTTTACAATTTGAAGAATTAATACCTCCAATTGCTACGCAAGGAATATTGCTAATTAATGTCCAATCTTTTATAATATTCATGTCTGCTTTTGTTTTTGGATCCTTAGTTATAGTATCAAAGAATGCACCAAAAGCTACATAGTCGGCTCCTTCTTCTGCAGCTTCCATAGCCAAGTGTTTAGAATTATAGCATGAAGCTCCTATTATAGCTTTAGGGCCTAATAATTTTCTTGCTTCTAATATACTACCATCGCCTTCACCTAAATGGACTCCATCTGCCTCCACCTTATTCACCAGGTCCAATCTATCATTTAATATAAATGGTACATGATATTTATTACATATAGGTTTAAGTGCCTTGGATGATTCAATAATATCCTCATCTTTTACATTTTTAAGTCGTAATTGAAAGCAAGAAACGAGACCTGTATTTAAAACGTCATCTAATGAAAAAATAAATTCATTAACATTGATATTAGGCGGTGAAATTAAGTATAACTTAGTCAAAACTTTTTTATCCGACATGTGTAGCTTAATTTTTAGTTTTATATATATCTATTACCTTATTAAGCATTGCTAATGCTTCTTCTCTTGGTCTTTGAAAAGTATTTCTTCCAATAATTGAGCCATTACCTCCACCATCACGAATTTCCTTAATATCATTTAGTAAACCTTGCATATCAGTAAAAGCATTTCCAGAAAACACTACTATTCTTCTATTATTAAAAGATGATTGCATAACATGAGCTACTCTTTTACTTAAACTTGATATATCTAAATCTTTATAAGAATCTTGTGCCTCTTTTTGTTCTATATGTGCTGTTGGAGGTTTAACTTTAATAATATGTGCTCCTAATAAAGCAGCCATATGTGCAGCATATGCACATACATCCATAGCTGTTTCGCCTTCTTTAGATAAATTTCCTCCTCTAGGATATGACCAAACTACCACTGCTAAGCCCAAAGATTTTGCTTCAAGAGCTAATTCCTTAAGTTCTTCCATCATTTCAAATTGAAATTCTGAGCCTGGATATATCGTAAATCCTACAGCTAAACATCCTAATTTTAGAGCATCTTCAATAGAACCATGTACAGCTTGATCCTTAAGAGTAGCCAAACTATTAGCACTATTTAGCTTTAATATTGTAGGAATTTGTCCAGCAAATGTGTCCGCGCCGGCTTCTAGCATTCCTAATGGGGCAGCATACGCGTTTAATCCAGCATCTATTGCAAGTTTATAATGATAATGAGGATCATATGCTTCAGGGTTTGGAGCAAAAGATCTTGCAGGTCCATGCTCATAACCTTGATCCACTGGTAATATTACTAACTTTCCCGTGCCTGATAATTTTCCATGCATTAATATTCGTGCTAAGTTAGCCTTAGTACCTGGATTATCACTTTCATAATTATTTAATATATTTTTAACTACTTTAGTCATTTTCATGAAATATTCTCCTTAAATTAATCAGTTAAAACTACTATACCTGGTAAAGTTTTACCCTCAAGCCACTCTAAAAATGCACCGCCTGCAACAGATACATATGAAAAACCTCCAGAAGCTCCAGCATTATTTAAGGCAGCCACTGTATCTCCTCCACCAGCAACACTTACTAAACCACCTGCCCTTGTCATCATTGCAGTTGTTAAAGCACATGATGAAGTAGCTTGATCAAATGGTGGTATCTCAAACACACCTAATGGCCCATTCCACAGTAATGTTTTACTATTTATAATTGCATTAGAAATCAATTCTACAGTTTTTTCTCCAACATCTAATATCATATTTTTTTTTATAATATCCTTTAAGTCAACAGTAAAACTTTCTACGCCAAACTCTAATTTATCCGCCACAACAGCATCTATTGGTAATATTATATCACAATTAATACTTTTTGCTTTCTCTAAAATACTCTTTGCTTCACCTATCATATTTTTTTCATAAAAAGAAGAGCCAATATTTTTACCTTGTGCTGCTAAAAAAGTATTAGCCATACCTCCACCTATAGCTAAAAATTTCATCTTTTCAACTAAATTTTCTAATAATCTTAGCTTAGTAGAAACTTTTGAACCACCAATAATTGCCATCATTGGTGGTTCAGAATTTTTTAAAACATTTTCTAGCATTTCAATTTCAAACTTTAATGCAAGTCCAGCATAGGATGGTAGATACTTTGTAATTCCATGTACTGATGCGTGTTTACGATGACATACTGAAAAGGCATCATTAACATAAATATCCGCTATATCAGCTAAAGATTTACTAAAATCTGAATCATTATTTTCTTCACCTTCATAAAACCTAACATTTTCTAAAAGAGCTATCTGACCATCAGTCATATCAGTCAAGACTTGTTTTGCTATATCACCTATGCAGTCAGGAATTATAACTATTTCTGGAGCTTTAAATACTTCTGTTAACCTTTCTGAAATAAAAGCTATAGACAAATCCTCATCTACTTTTCCAGCAGGCCTTCCAAAATGAGAAAGTAATGCTACTTTAGCTCCTTTATTAGCTAATGTTGTTATTGTTGGGGCATGTCTTTCTATTCTACTAATATCTGATATTTCTCCTTCCTCATTAATAGGTACATTAAAGTCACATCGAACTAAAACAACCTTTCCTGAAACATCAACATCTTCAATAGCTTTTAACTTCATATTTATTTTCCCATCAGTACTGCAACATCAGCCATTCTATTTGAAAAACCCCATTCATTATCATACCAAGATAATATCCTAACTAAATTACCTTTCACAACGTGCGTTTGGGTAGCATCAAAATTAGAAGATGCCGGATTATGATTAAAATCAATAGACACTAAAGGTTGGTTATTAAATGTTAAAACTTTTGCTAACTTACCAGAAGATGCTTCTTTTATAGCGTTATTAATTTCTTCAACTGAAGTAGGGCGTTGAGAATAAAAAGTTAAATCTACCATAGAAACATTAACCGTTGGCACTCTTATGGCCGTCCCATCTAGTTTTCCTAATAATTCTGGCAATACCAATCCAACTGCCTTTGCTGCTCCAGTAGATGTTGGAATCATAGAAGTAGATGCCGCTCTAGCACGCCTTAAATCAGAATGTAAAGTGTCTAATACAGGTTGATCACCCGTAAAAGCATGAACGGTTGTCATGAATCCACTTTCAATTCCAATAAGTTCATTTAATATCTTAGCAACTGGGGCCAAACAATTAGTAGTACAACTTGCATTAGAGACCACTTTATGCTCATTATTCAAACCTTTATCATTTACACCATAAACTACAGTATAATCTACTCCATTACCTGGCGCAGATATTAATACTTTTTTTGCACCGGCAACCAAATGTTTACTTGCATCTTCCATTTTTGTAAATAAACCTGTACATTCTAATGCAACATCAATATCTAAATCTTTCCAAGGAAGAATCTCAGGATTCCTTTCAGAAAACACTTTAATACTTCCATGTTCAGTATTAATACCCTCTTGAGTAACTTCAACTGAACTGTTTAATTTACCATGAACACTGTCATAACTAAGTAAATGTGCATTAGCCTCAACAGACCCTAAATCATTAATTGCTACTACTCTAATATCATTTCGTTTAGATTCGATTATAGCTCTTAAAACTAATCTTCCTATTCTACCAAATCCGTTAATTGCAACCTTTACTGTCATGAACTCCTCCTATTTAATATTGATTTAACTGAACTAATTACTTTATCTTCTGTTATAGAAAAATGTTTATACAAATCTTTTGCTGGTGCAGAAGCACCATAACCAGACATACCTATAAAAATATCATTTTGATTTAATATATAGTCCCAACTCTGTCTAACTCCCGCCTCTATTACTATTTTAGGAGTAGTATTAATAATATCTGCTTTATATTTTTCATCTTGCAAATAAAAACGATCTAAACTTGGAACAGATATTACTCTAGCTTCTATCCCTTCTACTGCCAGTTTTTCAGAAGCATTAACAGCTATTTCTAATTCAGACCCAGAAGCAAATAAACTGATCTCCGAATTTTCTTTTTCAACAACAACATATGCCCCTAAAGATGACAGGTTCTTTTTTGTGTAGTCATGACGTACTGGTTTTAAATTTTGTCTCGATAAAGCAATAATACTAGGTGTATTTTTTGAGGCTAAAGCTGCCTGCCAGACCTCTAGTGTTTCTGTACTATCTGCAGGCCTCCATACTTCTAAATTTGGAATAGCTCTTAATGCTGATAAATGCTCCACTGGTTGATGTGTAGGACCATCTTCCCCAAGACCGATAGAATCATGAGTCATGATATAAATAACTTTTAACCCCATTAAAGCTGACAAACGAATAGATGGCCTACAATAATCTGTAAATACTAAGAATGTTCCTCCATAAGGGATTAATCCACTATGAAGAGCAATTCCGTTCATTATTGCTGCCATTCCGTGTTCTCTTATTCCATAATATATATAACTTCCTGAAAAATCCTTAGACGTCACCGCTTTTTGATTTTTTGCTAGTGTATTATTAGAACCAGTTAAATCAGCTGAACCTCCAATTAAATTAGAAACTATCTCTGTCAACTCATTTAGAACATTTTCACTAGATTTTCTTGTAGCTAGAGAACTGAGATTTTCGATTAAACTTAATTTATAACTTTCTAAACTACTTTCTAAATTATCAAGATTTCTACCAGAAATCATATCATTAATTTCTAAATAATAATTAGAATCATTATATAATTCTTCCCATGATTCTCTCGAATCCTTTCCTTTTAAGCCATTATTATTCCAAACATCTAAAATATTGGAAGGAATAATAAATGGATCACAATTCCAATTTAATGTATTACGAATCAATTCTATTTCATCTTTTCCCATTGGCGAGCCATGACTTGAAGATTTACCTTCCTTATTTGGAGAACCAAATCCAATTTTAGTTTTACACGCTATTAGAGAAGGACGAGGATCTGCAATTGCTTTATTAATAGCGTCTTCTATTTCTAATGGTGAATGCCCATCACACTCTAGTGTATGCCATTTACTCGCCTGAAAACGCAGAAGCTGATTGTCCGAGGTAGATAAAGATGTAGGACCATCTATAGATATACCATTATCATCAAATAAAACAACTAGTTTGCCTAGACCTAGATGTCCTGCAAAAGAAATTGCTTCTTGGCTAATACCTTCCATTAAACATCCATCACCTGCAATCACAAATGTTTTATGATTAAATAAATCATCACCATATTTATTAGACATAATTTTTTCAGCCAACGCAATTCCAACAGCATTAGCAAGGCCTTGGCCTAAAGGACCTGTAGTAGTTTCTATCCCTTTAAGCTCTCCGTATTCAGGATGACCAGCAGTCTTAGAATTTAAAGATCTAAAATTTTTTATATCTTCTATACTTATATCCTCATAGCCATTAAGATATAGTAAAGAGTATAATAGCATAGATCCATGACCTGCGCTTAAAATAAACCTATCTCTATTAATCCAATTAGGACAACTAGAATCAAATTTTAAAAATTTTGTGAATAGAATAGTAGCTACATCAGCCATACCCATTGGCATGCCTGGATGGCCAGAATTAGCCTTCTCTACAGCATCGACAGAAAGCATCCTAATAGCATTAGAAAGATCTAAATTATTAATTTCATTATTTTGTGCCATAATATTTTTGATATCCTAAAGATTTTAATATGTATTTATTTTTCTACTTTATTGCAAATATAAGTTAATTCATCTTATTCTGTTATAAGAAATAATTAAAAAAAAATACAATGTTATTTATTTTTTGTAGACAAAAATATTTTAATTGGGAATATATTTATATGAAAGACTTAAAATCATCATTAGATAAATTTAATTCTTCAATAGAAAAATTGAATTCTGTAATTACTTCTAGCAATACTAATAACCCTATGCGAAATAAAAAAGTTGAAGACATCCTTTTAAAAGAGAATGAAAATTTAAAATATAAATATGCAGACACTCTAAATAAATTAGAAAAAATATTATTAAAAATTAATTCATTAGAAAAAAGCAAAAAAAATGTCTGAGGTAAACATCACAATAAATAATAGAGAACATAAGATTGCTTGTTCCCCTGGTGAAGAAGAAAGAGTACAAGAATTAGCAATTTTATTAAACAATGAAGTTATTAATATAGCTAATAGCTTAGGACAAATAGGTGATGTAAAATTAATGGTTTTAGCAGCTATAACTATTCTTGATAAAAACCAAGATGTAATAGAAGATGCCATAAAAATTGTAGATAATAGCACTAAAAAATTAGAAAAAATATATAATAAAATTGAAAAAAAGACCTAATATAAATATATAATTTTATGTTACCTTGTTATATTTAAACTAATAATTTATAATTTATTTGGAGTAATAGCTGCAGGATGCGAAAAATAGAAAAACTCCAGGACCTTTCTAATCACTCGGGAGTCTCCTCTGTCAAGACCGTGGTCTTGTTATGCGATTCCCACCTATAACTTAGGCTCCGAGGTGGTTATTCAAAAAATTCGGTCTAAGCGGCGTTACTCTGAAGAAAAAAAGAAATTAAGAAATAATCTTATTAGAGAAAGAAAAGCATTTCATTTAAAATCAGAAGAACATAAGAACAATATAGCCCGTAATTTGATACATTTTTTAAATTATAAAAAATGTTTAACAATGAATAATAAAATTGCCTGCTACTGGCCTATAGGATCAGAAATAGATACCAGACCTTCTTTAGCTGCTCTAAATGAATATAAAATAATAATATCTATTGCCTCTACAGAAAAAAATAATATTAAATTTAGACTCTGGAAACCTAATACAGAATTAGAAATTAATAAACTAGGGGTTCTACTAAAAAATAGAGAAATAAAAAAACCTGATGTAATAATATGTCCTTTAATAGGGTTTGATAAAAAACTTAATCGTTTGGGTAGAGGTGGAGGTTATTATGATAAAATACTACTCAATAATAAAAAAGCTATTAAGATAGGGTTTGCATATTCTACTCAAGAAATAGAATCAGTACCTATGGAAAAACATGATATATGTATGGATGCTATTATTACAGAAGAATTTATATATAAAGAAGCTTAAATTATGAGGAATGCTCCATGAATATACTATTTTTAGGGGACGTAATGGGTAAAGCAGGAAGACAAGTTGTAAGAAAAGAACTTCCTGAACTTAAAAGAAAACTTGAAATAGATACAGTAATTTTAAATGGAGAAAATTCTGCCGGTGGCTTCGGGATCACTCCTAAAATCTGTGAAGAATTTTATGAATTAGGTGTCAATGTCATTACAACAGGGAATCATGTGTGGGACCAAAAAGAAATTATTCCATATATAAGTAAAGATCCAAACCTATTAAGACCTCATAATTTTCCACCTAATGTTCCTGGACAAGGCTTTGTAATTTATAAAGACTCAATGAATAGGAAAGTCTTGATAATAAACGTAATGGCTAGATTATTTATGGATCCTCTGAATGATCCTTTTGAAACAATAGAGAATATTATAAGCAACTATAAGATAAGGAAAGAAGTGAATGCAATTGTAATAGACGTACATGGGGAAGCAACATCAGAAAAAATGGCAATAGGTCATGCTTTTGACGGCAAAGTAAGTTTTATAGTTGGTACCCATACTCATATACCTACATTAGATGCTCAAATTCTAGAAAAAGGAACAGCGTATCAGTCAGACGCTGGCATGTGTGGAGATTATGACTCAGTGATTGGTGGTGAAAAAGAAGATTGGGTATCAAGATTTAAAAACAAAATGCCAGTAGGAAGAATTAATGTAAGTTCTGGAGTAGCAACTTTATGCGGAGTAATAGTAAATATTAATGATGCAACTGGAATGGCAGTACATATTGAACCCATTATTATAGGGCCACGATTAATTAATAGAGTATCTAAAAAAATATAAAAAAAAATTTATAATTAGAAAAAATAAGTATAATAAATATATTAGAAATAATATTAGGATCAAAATGGCAGGACATTCAAAATTTAAAAATATTCAGTTCCGAAAAGGGGCACAAGATGCAAAAAGAGCTAAGTTATTCTCAAAAATGGCAAGAGAAATAACCGTGGCTGCTAAAACTGGCTTACCAGAAGCAGAGAAAAATCCTAGATTAAGAAATGCTATTATTAATGCTAGAGCCGAAAACATGCCTAAAGATAGAATTGAAAAAGCTATTCAAAAAGCAATAGGTGGTAACGATGATGCTGTATATGAAGAGATACGCTATGAAGGGTATGGGCCAGGTAGTATTGCAATAATTATAGATGTTCTAACAGATAATAGAAATAGGACAGCATCTGAAATACGCTCAGCTTTTAGTAAAAACGGTGGAGCCTTAGGAGAAACTGGAAGCCTAAGTTTTGTTTTTACCAGAAAAGGTGTTATTAAATTTAATACTGAAAAATGTGATGAAAATACATTTTTTGAGCTAGCGGCTGAATCAGGTGCTGAAGATATAAATAGCGATATTACTGAGCATACAGCAATTTGCATGTCAGAAGACTTCGGCAATGTAAGAGATAGCTTAACTAAAAAAATAAGTGATCCTATTAGTGCCAAACTAGAGTGGGTTCCACAAACATTACAGTCCATTAATGAGGAACAAGCAGAAAAAATATTAAAATTTATAGATATATTAGAGGATAATGATGATGTGCAAACAGTTTATACTAATTTGGATATTACAGAAGAAGTGATGGAGAAAATAAACAATAACTAAATACTTATTTATGAAGGAAAATAGATGCGCCTTTTAGGCTTAGATCCAGGATTGCGCCATACTGGCTGGGGTATAATAAATTCTATAGATGATAAAATTTCCTGGATAGCTAGTGGAAATATTTCTCCTAAAATTTCATTAAACCTTTCAGAAAGACTGAAAGAAATTCATCAAGGTTTAGATTCTATTATTCAAAAATATAAACCTTCTGTGGCTGCAATTGAAGAGATTTTTATAAATATGAATGGTCAGTCTACATTAAAACTTGGTATGGCTCGAGGTGCCGCAATAACAATCTGCTCTGTAAATGAAATGCCCGTATTTGAATACGCTCCTACAAGAGTTAAACAATCTGTGACGGGATCAGGAAGAGCTAAAAAAGATCAAGTAGCATCTATGGTAAAATTGTTATTGCCCGGATGTGCTATAACGACTGAAGATGAATCAGATGCTTTAGCGATAGCTATTTGTCACACTTTTTTTGCAAATTCTAAAATACATCAAATGAATTTAGGGAATTAATAATGATTGCAAAATTACGAGGAATTATAGATCAAATAGGTGAAGATTACGTGATCATTGATGTATCTGGAGTTGGTTATATAGTTTTTTGCCCTACTAAAGTACTAAATAAATTATCTTCTAAAGGTCAATTAGATGAAATACTGATTGAGACAATAGTAAGAGAAGATCAAATTACATTGTATGGTTTTAAAGAAGAAAAAGAAAAGTATTGGTTTAAGTTATTATTAAAAGTTCAGGGAGTGGGAGCAAAAACTGCTTTAAAGGGTTTATCTATAATGACACCCGAGGAATTAGAAATGGCTATTTTGTCTGAGGATAAAACTTCATTAACACGCATTCCTGGAATAGGTAGAAAAGGCGCATTAAGAATTTGCTCAGAATTAAAGGATAAAACTCTAAATATCTCAATTCTAAACAACAAACAATCTAAAGAAACTAATAATATTCAAGATCTTATAAGTGGCCTTATAGGTCTAGGCTATGGACATCATGAAGCATATGCCGTTATATCAAAATTAAGTAATGAAGATAAAAATAAAAAAGTAGAAGATATGTTACAAATTGCATTAAAAATTATTTCTGAGAAAAGAAAATGAATTTAGAAGATAAAAAAGATATTAGCCCAGTAACCACTGATAATAGAGACAATAAGGATTTTGCTCTAAGGCCACAAAAACTAGAGCATTTTATTGGTCAAAAATCGTTGTGTAATAATTTAAATATTTTTATGAAAGCCACACAAAAAAGAGGTGAAGCTCTTGACCATGTATTATTATATGGGCCACCAGGATTAGGGAAAACTACACTAGCTAAAATAATTGCAAATGAATTAAATGTTGGCTTTAGGTCTACGTCTGGGCCTATTATACAGAGGCCTGGAGATTTAGCAGCATTACTAACTAGCTTAGAAAAAAATGATATTTTATTTATTGATGAAATACATCGTCTAAATACTACAGTAGAAGAAATATTATATCCTGCTATGGAAGACCTACATTTAGATATAATGATAGGTGAAGGGCCATCTGCAAGGTCTGTTAAGATAGACCTTCAGCCTTTTACTCTAATAGGTGCCACAACAAGAGCCGGATTATTATCCAATCCATTAAGGGACCGCTTTGGAATTCCTGCAAGATTAGATTTTTATGAAACTCCAGAAATGAAAGAAATTGTTTTAAGGTCTGCTAATCTACTTAAAATAAAAATGGATAACTCTGCAGCACTAGAAATTGCCCAAAGATCTAGAGGAACTCCTAGAGTAGCAAGCCGCCTAGTTAGAAGATTAAGAGATATAATAACTTCCATGAATAAAGAACATACAGAAGTTAATAAAAATATGGCTGATCAAGCATTATTTCAGTTAGGGGTTGATTCAAACGGCTTGGATCAAATGGATCAAAATTATTTAAACCACCTAATCAATGACCATAATGGAGGTCCGGTAGGCTTAGAAACGCTGGCGGCCCAGATGGGTGAGCAAAAAGACTCTATAGAAGATGTCATAGAACCCTATTTAATCCAAAAAGGCTTTTTGCAAAAAACCCCAAGAGGAAGAATGGCAACAAAAATTGCTTTAGAAAAATTATTTCTCAAAAAAATATAAAAGTTATCAATAAAAATGAAACAAAAAATAAATAAAATCTCAATATTAAAGCATGATAATAATATTAGAGTTTATTATGAAGATACTGATGCAGGAGGTTTAGTTTATCATGCAAACTATTTAAAATTCGCTGAACGTTCAAGAACTGAGATGCTACGTAAAATAAAAATAGAACAATTAAAATTAAAAAATGAACATAATATTCATTTTGTTGTTAAAACGTTATATATTGAGTTCTTTAAATCAGCTATATTAGACGACTTATTAAAAATAAAAAGTGTAATATTAAAAATAACTGCCGCTAAAATTATTATGGAGCAAACAATATATAATAAAATGACATTAATAGCTAAGATTGACGTAATATTAGGATCAGTAAATATTAAAGGTAAACCTTCTCGATTGCCTAAAATTGTATTAAATAAATTAAATACTAATGTGAACCCTAAGGAGTAAAAATGGAAAGTGAATTAATTTCAGATATGCCATTAGACGTATCGTTTTGGGGATTAGTGCTTCAAGCTGATACAATTGTAAAAATTGCTATGCTAATTTTATTAATAGCAAGCATATGGTCTTGGAGCATTATTATAGAAAAAACAAAAAAATTTTTTACATTAAAAAAACAAGCAAAAACCTTTGAAGAAGCTTTTTGGTCCGGAGAATCACTAGAAGACTTATATAAGACAGAAGAACAAAATCCAAAACATCCATTAGCAACTGTATTTGTTGCAGGAATGTACGAATGGACAAGAGCTAGTAAAATCAATTCCTTATCAAGTGAAAAAATACAAGCAGGCCTGCAAGAAAGAATTCATCAAGTTATGAATGTGGCAGTGATAAGAGAATTAGAGAATATAGAAAAAAATATAGGATTTTTAGCTACAGTCGGATCAACAGCTCCTTTTATTGGTTTATTTGGAACGGTCTGGGGAATTATGAATAGCTTTCAATCTATAGCTTTAAGTAAAAATACTTCTCTTGCTGTTGTTGCCCCTGGAATAGCAGAAGCTTTATTGGCCACTGCACTAGGTTTAGTAGCTGCAATTCCTGCTGTAATTGCATATAATAAACTATCTAATAATTTAAATACTTATGCCTTAAGACTTCAAAACTTTGCAAGTGAATTTGAAGCTTTACTATCTAGACATCTATCGGAAGAGAGTTCAGAAGAATGAAAATAAATAATAAAAGCAATAAATCCTTTCAAAATAAGCCTATGTCTGAAATTAATGTCACACCTTTAGTAGATGTAATGCTAGTTTTATTAATTATTTTTATGATTACGGCGCCACTTTTAACTACTGGCGTATCAGTTGACTTACCTACTACTGAATCTCAGGCTTTACCTGGACAAGATGAGCCTCTAACTATAACAATTAATAAAAGTGCTGAAATCTTTATTGGAGATAATAAAGTTAAAGCAGAAACTCTAGCTATAAAATTAAATGCTATAGCTGGGTTAAAAAAACAGTCTAGAATTTTTATAAGAGCAGACGAAGAACTATCATATGGTGAAGTCATGGAATTAATGAGTTTAATTACGAATGCAGGTTATAATAAAGTAGCCTTACTAACAAAACAAAAACTGTAAAATAAAAATTGAAAAAAGCTTTCTACTCATCTTTATTTATGCATTTATTAATTTTTGTTTTTATTTCTATCACCTTACCAGAAATAAAAACGAAAGAAATAGATTATATATCAATTGAAATTATAAATGAAAAAGTTAAAGAAGGAAAAAAAGAGACTAAAGAGGTGAAAGAGGTTAAAGAAGTTAAGAAGTTCAAAGTAAAGCCTTCGCCGCCAAAGCAAAAGCCTTTGGCTATTCCTAAAAAAAAAATTAGTGTAGTAACAAAAAAAGCAAACATCAAACCTAAACCACCACAAAAAAAACCTAAAATAATATCCCCTAAAGAAAAAGTAGAGAAAAAGATAGATAATTCAAAAGATAAAAATAATGATGATTTTTTTGATGATATGTTAAAAAATTTAGCAGAAAACCAGCCGAAACCTATAAAACCTATAAAAAAAATAAAAAATAAAACTAATACTAAATCTAAATCTAAAAAAACTAAAGAAGAAATAAAAAGAACTCAAAAATCTATATCTAATAGTGTTTATAAACAAATTAGAGAGAATTATACTTTACCACCGGCTCCAGACCTAAAAGTCATAAATGATATAACTGTTCAGATAAGAATATATGTAATGCCAGATGGAACAATAACTAAAACTATTATAAGTAAAAGTTCACTTAAAAAAGCTCAAGATGATTCAACCTATTTACCTTATGTGGAAGCCGCTCAACGTGCTATTCAAAAATTAGGAAAGTTTACTAAATTGCCTCAGGAAGAATACAACTCTTGGAAAATTATAGATATTCGCTTTACACCTTACAAAACATAAATAAAATGTACATATATGGAGGTAATGTATGGATAAAATTAAAAGACTTGTTTTAAAACTTATTATATTAATTCATATTTCCTTTTGTTATATCTTTTTAGTACAGCCTAATATTGCATTATCTCAAGACGAACCTCTTCAGATAGATATTATGGGCGGAAATATTCAAGCAATGCCCATTGCAATATCATATTTTTCTATTGATAATAATTTAAAAGAATTACAATTACATAATAATATTCCTAATTTAATTGCTAATAATTTAGTAAATTCAGGTTTATTTAAACTACTAAATAGAGATGCTTATATGCAAGATCCAGACCAACTTATTGGTCGGCCAAAGTTTAGAGACTGGAGAATTATAGACGCTCAAGCACTAATAACAGGCAAAATAACAAAAACAACAAATGATAAAATAAATGTTACTATTGAACTATGGGATGTATATGGAGAAAAAAGAATGTTTGGGATATCTCTTTCTTCAAAAATCAAGTCTTGGAGAAGGATATCGCATATTATATCCGATAAAATATATGAAAGATTAACCGGGGAAGAAGGATATTTTGACACCAGAATAGTCTATGTATCAGAGTCTGGATCACAAAAAAATAAAATAAAAAGACTTGCAATTATGGATCAAGACGGTTCTAACCATCAATACTTAACTGATGGTAACTCATTAGTATTAACTCCAAGGTTTTCTCCTAATCAACAACAAATTACATTTTTTTCTTATAATGGAATAAATAGAGGGCTTAAACCAAGTGTTTATCTATACAATTTATTTACAGGAAAAATGGAAATATTAGGTGAATTTCCTGGTATGTCTTTTTCTCCTAGATTCTCGCCAAATGGTGCAGACTTAATAATGTCATTATCTCAAAACGGATCCACAAATATTCATATTCTTAATCTTAAAAGCAAAAATATAAAACAGCTTACGAAGGGTATTGCAATTGATACGTCACCTTCTTTCTCTCCAGATGGAGAAAATATTGTATTTAATTCTGATAGATCAGGTGGACAACATCTTTATATAATGAAAAAAAATGGAAAAAATCCTAAAAGAATTAGTTTTGGGAGAGGAAGTTATGCTACTCCAGTATGGTCTCCAAGAGGTGACTATATAGCGTTTACCAAATTTACTAGAGGTAGATTCTTTATTGGCTTAATGCATCCTGATGGATCAGCAGAAAGATTAATAGCTGAAGGATACCTTACAGAGGGTCCTACTTGGGCACCAGGGGGAAGGGTTTTAAGTTTCTTCAGACAAACTCCTCAAAATGATGGCACTATGAGAACACGACTATTCGTTATTGATATAACAGGTAACAGAGAAAGAGAATTGATTACTCCCGAAGATGCGTCTGATCCTTCATGGAGCCCAAAAAACATAAATTAAACTAATTAAAAAAATAATTTATTATAGTATATAATATTTGGTTTTTATAATATAGTATAGCTGTATATATTATTTATTAAGGAACATAAATGTTAAATTACTTTAAAATCTTCATCATCATTATAATTTTTCCATATTTTATAGCTTGTAGCAATAAAGACCAAGAAAGCCTATTGCTAGATGCCGAAGGTGGAAACACAAAACAGAATAGTACTTCAACAGAAGAAATAGAAATAACAGATAATACTGCTAAATCCATACAAATGGATGAAGTAGAACTAACAGTAGAAGAAAAACTATCCTCTGAGTTAATTGAAGTAGGCGATAGAATTTTCTTTGAATATGATGAATCTACTATTAATGATGAAAGTGCCGATACCTTACAAAAGCAATATCAATTTTTAATCAGAAACCCTGACCTTTCTATAACTATCACAGGTCATTGTGATGAAAGAGGAACTAGAGAATATAATATAGCTCTAGGAGAAAGACGAGCCTCAGCCGCAAAGAATTATTTAATTTCTCTTGGTATTAGCTCAAATAGAATAGCAGTAATTTCTTACGGAAAAGAAAAACCTACAGTTGAAGGACATAATGATTGGGCATGGACTCAGAATAGAACAGCTGTAACATTTATAAATGGTAAATAGAAACATATAGTAAAATGAATTTTAAAATTTTTGTTTTTACCCTTACTTTAATAATTACTAATACCTTAAATATAATTCATTCATATGCTCAAGATAGCAACGAGACAATTCTTAATATTAATGAAAGAATTCTAAATAGAATGGATGGACTCACTACAAAAATAAATGATCTTGAAAGAAAAGTATATCAAGGCAAAGATATAGTAGTATCAAGTCCTGAAAATAATACTATATCTAACGCATCAGATTTAAAAAAAATAGCCGGTCATGAAAGGCGATTACTTGAGCTTGAAGAAAGATCAAGATCAATAAAGGGCATTAGTGAAGAACTTGCTTATGTGAGACAACAAATTGATAAATTAACTCAGCTAAATTTTATTTTACAATCAAAATTAGATATAATGAGTAACAAAAATATAGATGTAGTAAAAACTACAAATATGCAAAACAGCCTGGAAGATAAAGTAACAGAAGAATACCCAATTTATCCTGGCATGCCAAATAAGAAAGAAAATAATGAATTAAATGTTATTAGTGACAATGAAAATAATTCTACTGTAGAGGTCTTAGCTAAAATTAGTCCCGATGACGGTAATGATCAAATTACTAAAGAAAATATTAATAAGCCAGCTGGTATATTATTAACAGAGCAAGACAAAGAAATAATTGAGATTACAAAAGATAATTCTGTTGTTTCTGCCCCTAAAAATCCAGAAGAAATTTATCAAAGAGCATATAATATGCTTTCAAAAGGTAATTATGAATCAGCTGAAATAGCTTTTATAAAATTTATTCAAGATTATTCTGATCATAGTTTAAGCAGTAATGCTTACTATTGGCTAGGAGAAACATTTTATGTAAGAAGAAATTATCAACTAGCTGCAATTAATTTTGCAGCAGGTTATAAAAAATTTCCTAAAGGCTCTAAAGCTTCAGACCAACTATTAAAATTAGGCATTTC
>DQLC01000008.1 GCA_015660425.1 Alphaproteobacteria bacterium | reverse complement strand
TGCTTTTAGATAAGATCCCAGGACTTCTTCCTCCAAAATATTATTCAGATCTCGATTTTTAAATTAATTATAGTATTATATAAATATATGTTTTAGGGAACAAAATATGCAATCCTTTTCTGGTTTAATAGAGTCAATTATAGAATTTGTTAAAAATATATTAAATGAATATATATTTGATCCGTCAGGTAATAACTGGATAACGGATACAACCCTTTATCACTTAATATTAGTAATAGTCATAACTACGATTTTTTCATTAATATTTAATAAACTTATTTTAGTTTTTGTTAGGGACAGACTAAAAAGAATAAATTTTACTATAGGTCAGAAATTATTGGATAAAAAAGTATTAATTCCTATTGGTTGGGCTATGCCAATAATTATATTTGAAGCAGGTTTAGGCAGTTATTCTCCTGATGAGGGAATTATTGCACGACTTACTCAAGCTTTACTTATATTGGTATTTATTTTATCAATTACAAGATTGCTTTCTGCAATTTCAGAAAGCTTAAAAGGCAATAAGACCTTTTCAGGAACCCCTATTCAAAGTTATGTGCAACTTATAAAGTTAATTATATATTTATTTGGTTTAATTATAATAATTTGTAACTTGTCAAACACGTCTCCGTGGACAATGATTTCTGGTTTAGGCGCTTTAACAGCTGTGATTTTATTGGTTTTTAAAGATACTATATTAGGTCTTGTGGCATCAATTCAAGTTTTTGGTTCTGATACTATTAGAGTAGGAGATTGGGTAACTATACCCTCACTAGATATAGATGGTGATTGTATAGAAGTAGGTTTACATACAGTAACGGTTAGATCTTGGGATAAGGCTTTAATTACATTTCCAAGTGCAAAATTATTAGAACACCCTTTTAAAAATTGGAGAGGAATGGAAGAATCGGGCGGAAGAAGAATTAAGCGTTCTATAAATATTGATCAAGGTTCAATTAAGTTCATAGAGCCGGAATTAAAAGAAAGATTAGAAAAAATTAAACTATTATCTAATCATTTTTTAAGAAAAGAAAAAGAGATAGAAGATGCTAATAGTTTATTAGGAAAAGATAAAGTAAATCATAGAAGGTTAACAAATATAGGAGTATTTAGAGTTTATATTTTAGAATATCTTAAAACAAACGATAAAATAAATAATAATCTTACTATGATGGTTAGACAATTAACGCCGACTAGTATTGGTCTTCCTTTAGAAGTTTATGCTTTTACTTCTACAGTAGAATGGACAGAATATGAATCTGTGCAATCTGATATTTTTGATCATTTATTAGCAACTATTTCTATTTTTGATCTTAAGTTAACTCAGGCTCCTTCTGGAAACGATATAAAAAGCTTAGGGTATAATATTAATCAAAATAGTAAAAATATTAATGAAAAATTTACTTGAGCAGATTAAAGGCAAAGCTTTAGAGTTAGATTTTGGCGCTATAGGTTTTTGTGAGCCAGATTTTCCAGATGAAGTAACAAAGCATCTTTATGAGTTTGTAGATAATGGAAGACATGGTTCCATGAACTGGATTGCTGAGACAGTAGATAGAAGAAGTAATCCTAAAAATATGTGGCAATCAGCTCAAACAGCAATAGTATTAGGGGTTAATTATGGGCCTGAAAAAAATCCACTACAATCTTTAAATAATAAAAGTATAGGAAATATTAGTGTTTATGCTCAAAACAAAGATTACCATAAATGGATTAAAGGAAAATTAAAAAATCTTGCTGGTTGGATAGTTTCTAAGACAAAAGGACAAGTTAAAGTATTTGTTGACACAGCCCCCTTAATGGAAAAACCCCTTGCCGAAATTTCAGGAATAGGGTGGATTGGTAAACATACTAATTTAGTTAGTCGTGATTTTGGTAGTTGGCTTTTTTTAGGTGTAATATTATTAGAAGTAAATATTATTAATAAAAAAAATAAAGCCTATATTAGTAAGTGTGGTACTTGTTCTAAATGTTTAGATATTTGTCCAACTAAAGCATTTGTTAGTCCATATAAATTAGATGCAAGTAAATGCATTTCTTATCTAACAATAGAACATAAAACGCATATACCTAGAGAATTTAGAGGGTTAATAGGTAATAGAATTTATGGTTGTGATGATTGCTTAGCTATATGTCCTTGGAATAAATATGCAAAGAAGTCTAATAATATGTCTTTTATACCAAGAGAAGATCTTAAAAAACCCTTATTAAAAACATTAGCTCTTTTTTCTGATGCACAGTTTAGAATTTTTTTTTCTGGTTCCCCTATTAAAAGAATAGGTCGTAACCAATTTATACGTAATATATTAATAGCTATGGGGAATTATTCTGATCAATCTTTAATCAAAATCATCACTACTTTATTAGATGATATTTCTCCGTTAGTCAGATTAGCAGCTGTGTGGGCGCTAAGTAAGACATGTAAAGATTCGTTTTTATCTGAAATAAATAAACGAATTGATAAGGAAAATGATAAAGAAGTTATAAATGAATGGTTAGAATCTAAAAAAGAAATAAATAAGTTTTTGTTTACACGAAAAATAACATGAAAAAGATATCTATTTTAGGTTTAGGAAATATTTCATATGAACTTTGCAATTTTCTTATAAAAAAGGGTTTTGTAGTTTCTGGTACTACAAATAGTTATGAAAGAAAAAATATATTACAAGAATTAGGAGTAAAAGTTTTCACGCGCAATGAAATAGAACAATGTATATTGAATTCTAAAATAATAATAATAACGGCCCCGCCGGATTTAAATGGTTGTCCAATAATAAGAGATTCTTTTAAACAAATTTTAGATTCAGAAATAAAATGGATAGGATATTTATCCAGTAC
>DQLC01000105.1 GCA_015660425.1 Alphaproteobacteria bacterium | reverse complement strand
TTGAACGGCATAAACTATTTTATTATCAAAATAATAAATTAATTTTTTTGATGGTGCACTTTTGGATTCTTTCTCATCTAAATCACATATTAATCCAGTAGAATTAATTTCGTCTCCCCATGAATATTGAGTAAACATCATTATAAATAATATTTTAAGTAAATATTTCATATTTATATTATTTTATTAACCTTTTATAATGGCGGACACGAAGGGATTCGAACCCTCGAAACGGTTGCCCGTTTACACCCTTAGCAGGGGCGCGCCTTCAACCACTCGGCCACGTGTCCAATATTCTTGTAAAATGTCACGAGCAAAGTGTCAAACTAGATATTAATTATTTTTAAGGGATTGGTATTGCTGCGCCCATGCTAGGCATATCATAACCTTTAAGAACCGCATCTCTTGAAGCAATTTCTTTATACCATCTTAATATATTAGGAAATTTATTCAGATCTATATTTTGCCATTCAAATCTAGCTATCCATGGCCAAATTGATATATCGGCTATACCATAATCATTACCCGCAACATATTGACTAATACCTAAACGAGTATTTAAAACTCCATATATCCTCAAAGCTTCGGCAGAATATCGTTCCTCAGCATAAGTAGATTTTCCACTATTAAACTTAACAAAATGGTGAACCTGACCAAGCATTGGCCCTAAAGAAGCCATTTGAAACATTAACCATTCATCTCTTTTCCAGCGACTTTTATCATCATTAGGCATAAAAATTCCTGTTTTTTCTGATAAATACATCAATATAGAACCTGATTCCATCATAGATATCTTAGTATCATAATCATATATTGCAGGAATTTTATTATTAGGGCTAATTTCTAAAAAATTCTTATCAAATTGTTCGTCCTTAATAATATTGATAGGAATTAATTTATAATCTAATTTTGTCTCTTCCAGCATAATAGAAATTTTTCTTCCATTAGGTGTGCTCCAACTATAAAAATCTATCATAACTTACCTTTCTATTTTTTAACTTGGTCTGGACGAGGAGAACCTTCTGGCCTGGCCATCTCAAAAATATTATCAACAACAGAATAATCTAAGTAACCAAGACGAGATAAAGGCCTAATTTTTTTTAAATCGACTTTTCCATCCTCTAAAACATCATCATTAATATGGATACCTACAACATGTCCTAAAACCATACCGTTATATTCATTACTTTTTAAAGTAGGAAGATCAATAATTTTATAAAGCTTACACTCCATATGGATTGGAGAAATAGCTAGTCGCGCAGGAGATATTAATTTAGATTCTAAAATTTCTAGCTTAGCGATATCAACTTCACTTTCATTTGGATTAAAAGGAGCCGTTGTTTCATTCATTTTATATTTTGCCTCATAAGACACTATATTTACTACAAATTCTCCATTATCCCTTATATTAGTTATAGTATCCTTATGTCCACCCATAGGTTGTTTACCATTAGTTGCGTACATAATCATAGGCGGATCAGCAGCAATACCATTAAAAAAACTATAAGGAGCACAATTATGAACCCCTTCTTCACTTTTAGTAGTAATCCATGCTATTGGTCTAGGTACAATACAAGATTTAAAAGGATTATATTTTAAACCATGATCATTTTTTTTAGTATCATAGAACATGCTTTAACTCCAATTACTAACCCTTTAATAATTTCAACAGTATTTCATTCACAACTTTGGGATTAGCTGTACCACCAGTATTTTTCATTGCTTGTCCTACAAACCATCCAAAAAGTTTTTCATTACCACTTCTATATTTGTTAACTTGTTCTTGATTATCATCAATAATTTTTTTTACCATATCTTCTAGTTCATCAGTATTACTTATTTGTTTAAGACCTTTAGATTTAACAATTTCTAAAGCGGATCCACCGTTAGTAAACATTTCTTCAAATACTTCTTTAGCAGTCCTTCCAGAAACAGTTCCGTCTTGAATTAAATCAAATAGTTCCCCTAATTGATCAGCTTTAACCGGACTATTTTCTATACTTTTTTCTACCTCATTTAACATAGCAAAAAAATTTGTAATGATCCAATTAGCTACAAATTTAGCATCTCTATTCTTAGAAACCACTTCAAAAAAATCAGCATGCTTTTTATCTGCTGTTAAAACATCAGCATCATAAAAACTTAAACCATATTCAGACTGAAAACGCTCTCTCTTTTGATCAGATAATTCAGGAAGTTCTTGTTTAAATTTTTCAATTCTTTCTGCGCTGATATGTAAAGGTAATAAATCAGGGTCTGGAAAATAACGATAATCATGAGCTTCTTCTTTTGATCTCATTGATCTTGTTTCATTTTTATTCGGATCATACAAACGAGTTTGTTGTAATACTTTTCCTCCACCTTCTATTATTTCAATTTGTCTATAAGCTTCATATTCAACTGCTTTCATCATATATTTAACTGAATTAATATTTTTTAATTCACATCTCGTGCCAAACTCTTCCCCAGGCCTCCTAACGGATATATTAGCATCACACCTCAATGAACCTTCATCCATATTACCATCGCAAGACCCTATATATCTAACTATTGAACGTAATTTTCTTAAATAAGCACCTGCTTCTTCCCAATCTCTCATATCAGGCATAGATACTATTTCCATTAAGGGGATACCTGATCTATTTAAATCTACCAATGATAATTTTGGATGTTGATCATGCATTAATTTACCTGCATCTTGTTCTAAATGGAGACGTTCAATTCCAATTTTTTTAGTTTCTCCTTTTCCTAGATCCACTATTACCCATCCCTCACCTACTATCGGTGATTTAAACTGAGAAATTTGATAACCTTGAGGTAAATCAGGATAAAAATAATTTTTTCTATCAAAAATTGAAACGTTATTAATTTTTGCATTCAAAGCATGTCCTGTTTTAATTGCTTGATTTACAGCTTCACTATTAATAACCGGCAACATACCTGGCATAGCAGCATCAACATAACTAACTTGTGAGTTAGGGCTTGCTCCAAAATCAGTAGCTGACCCTGAAAATAATTTTGATTTACATTTTACTTGAGCATGAATTTCCAAACCTATTACCATTTCCCAAGTTCCTGTTTCACCTTTTAATTTTATTGGCTCTCTCATGTTATATAGTCCTCATAATTTATATATTCTTAAAATTAGCTGATTCTTCAAGAATACTGCCAATACTAAATATAGTTTCTTCATCAAACCCTTTTCCAATAAGTTGAAGACCTAATGGACAACCTTTAGCATCTAAACCTGATGGTATAGAGATTGCAGGTAAGCCTGCAAGGCTTGCTGGAACTGTAAAAACATCATTCATATACATAGTTACAGGATCAATATTTTTTTCTCCAATTTTAAATGCACCAGTTGGTGTAGTTGGTGTAAGAATTGCATCACATTTATTAAAAGCCATAGTAAAATCTTCTACAATCTTGGTTCTTACTTTTTGAGCTCTTAAATAATAGGCATCATAATAGCCAGCTGATAATACATATGTTCCAATTAAAATTCTTCTTTTAACTTCCGCACCAAAACCTTCAGCTCTAGTTTGTGAATACATATCTTCAAGATCTTTTATATTTTCAGACCTGTATCCATATTTAACACCATCGTAACGAGCTAAATTAGCTGAAGCCTCTGCTGGAGCAACTATATAATAAGTAGGAAGTGCATATTTAGTATGAGGAAGAGTAACATCAATAATTTCTGCACCTGCTTCTTTTAGCCATTTAATACCTGATTCCCAGACATTTTGAACATCATTTGCTAAGCCATCTAATCTATATTCTTCTGGAATTCCTATTTTCATTCCTTTTATAGGTTTTGAACACGAATTAATAAAATCTGGAACCTTAATATCTGCTGAGGTGGAGTCCATAGTATCAAATCCTGCCATATTTTGTAATATTACAGCACTATCCTTTACTGATCGTGTAATTGGACCAGCTTGATCTAAAGATGATGCAAATGCTATTATACCCCATCTAGAACACCTTCCATAAGTAGGTTTTATTCCTACAGCTCCACAAAAAGATGCAGGCTGCCTAATAGAACCACCTGTATCAGTTCCTAATGCTATAGGGGCCATTTTAGCAGCAACAGCTGAGGCTGAACCTCCAGAGGAACCTCCTGGAACCAAGGCATCTCCATCACTACTCCATGGATTAATAACTTCTCCAAAATAACTTGTTTCATTAGATGATCCCATTGCAAATTCATCCATACTAGTTTTTCCAATGTAAATGCCACCTGCCTGCCATAACTTAGAAGTAACAGTAGACTCATAATCAGGAATAAAATTTTCTAATATTTTAGAACACGCTGAAGTTTTTTCACCTGCAACACAAAAGATATCTTTTACTGCTATAGGCAAACCATCTAATGGCAACGAATTATTATTAGCTCTCCTTTGATCAGATTTTTTTGCTTCTAATAAAGATTTTTCACCATTAAAGTGGATATATGCATTTAGTTTTGAGTCACTTTGAATAAGTTTTAAATATTCTGACACAACTTCTTCAGATGAAAATTCTTTGCTTTTTAAACCTTCTAATGTTTCAATAACTCCTAAATCTGTAATTTTTGTCATTTTATTCTATTACTTTCGGTACGGTGAATGAACCATCTATTTTTTCTGGAGCATTACTTAAAATTTTATCTTCTAAACCCCCATCTGTAACCTTATCTTCTCTCTCTCGTAAAGTCATACTGGAGACACCCGTCATAGGTTGAACATCTTCAATATCTACCTCATTTAATTTCTCAACCCATTTCATAATATTATTTAACTCTTCTGTCATTTTATCAATTTCAGAATTATCAATTTTAATTCTAGCTAGATACGCTACTCGTTTTAAAGTTGATTTATCTAAAGACATATACAAAAACCCTATCTAAAAATTTAAAAATACTGATAATACTCATATATATATAATATTTTAAATATTAATAATAACTTTTAGGATTGATTAACACTCTAAATGACTAACAGCAAGCAACTTAAAAAACTTATTACATTAGATATTAAAGAATTTTATAGTATGATTCCAATTTCAGGAAGCATTCTTGGTTTAGACCTAGGTGAGAAAAGAATTGGATTAGCAATATGTAATAATACCAGATCTATTGCAACTAGCCTAAAAACACTTAACAGAAGAAAATTATTAGAAGATATAAATATTATAAAAAATATAATAGTAGAAAATGATATTTCTTCTATCGTTGTAGGAAGACCTGTTAATTTAGATGGAAAGCCAGGAAAAAAATCTCAGTCTATAAGAAGATTGTCCGAAGAAATTAATAAGAGTCTTAGTCTTCCATTACTTCTATGGGATGAAAGGTTTTCGACTAATGCTGTTGAAAAATTATTAATAAGTGAATTAAATCTATCCAGAAAAAAAAGACAAAAAATTATAGATTCTTCTGCTGCATGCTGGATTCTAGATGGGGCTATTAAATCACTAAGTAATATAAATATTTGACATATTTTTACCAAAACGGTAATTAGTTATTAATTAATTATAAGGCTTACAATGCATGCTCTAGATAAATGGATTAAAGAAAACTCAAGTAACAGAAAAAAACTAGCTAAAACTCTTAATATATCTGCTGCTTCACTTTCAAGGTATTTAACTGGCGATAGAATTCCAAAACAATCTATTATGCAAAAAATTATCACTGTCACAGAAGGTAATGTCAATCCAAGTAATTTCTATACTATAAAACGTATAAATATTATTAATACTAACAAATACAAACAGAAGCACTTATTAGGAATAGAAGGCTTAGAACCAACTGAAATAACCTCTTTATTGGATAGAGCCGATGATATAATCAAAGAGAATAGAATAGAACCTCTAATCAATCATAAATATAAAGGCAGAACGCTTGTTAACTTATTTTTTGAAGATTCTACTAGAACAAAAACATCATTTGAGCTAGCCGCTAATCGTTTAGGAATGGACGTAATAAATATGCAAATAGAAACTTCCTCAATAAGGAAAGGAGAAAGCCTATTAGATACCGCAATGACTTTGAATGCAATGAAACCAGATATACTTGTTATTAGACATTCTTTGAGCGGAACACCACATCTATTAGCTAACAAAATTAATTGTGCGGTAATTAATGCCGGAGATGGACTACATGAACACCCTACTCAAGCTTTATTAGATGCTCTCGCAATTAGAAGGCGTAAAAATAAAATTCAAGGCCTGACAGTAGCTATATGTGGAGATATAGCTCACAGTCGCGTCGCCAGATCTAATATAAAATTACTTATAACTATGGGAGCAAAGGTTAAAGTTATAGCGCCTACTACACTTATGCCTCAAGGGTTAGATAAATATGGAGCAAAGATTTTTACTAATATGAAAGAAGGGTTAAAAGATGCAGATATAGTTATGATATTAAGATTACAGCATGAAAGGATGCAAGGCTCTTATATTCCATCAGCAAAAGAATATTTTAAATTTTATGGGTTAGATAGAAATAAACTAAGTTTTGCAAAAAAAAATGCATTAGTCATGCATCCCGGCCCTATTAATAGAGGAGTAGAAATAGATAGTGAATTAGCTGATGATATAAACAGAACATTAATTCTAGAACAAGTTGAGCTTGGAGTAGCTATAAGAATGTCTGTAATAGAACATCTAATAAATAATTTAGACAATAAAAAATATGATATAAAAAATGAAAAATAACTTAAAAAATAAAATAGCTTTTACCAATGCTAGGTTAATTGATCC
>DQLC01000066.1 GCA_015660425.1 Alphaproteobacteria bacterium | reverse complement strand
CATACTACATTTGGTGTCTAATAAAAAATTATCCACATTAAATCCCTTTTTTTTTAGAAATAGGTTGAACTTATTTTAAAAATAGGTTTTTCTTATAATTAGAGAGTCGTTCTTATTTTGTTTGAGCGACATTAGTTGTCGCTCATTTAATTTAATGATCGATATATGTATAATAATTTCTTCTTCTATTTTGGAAGAAGGATATAACACGGGAGGAATCCCCATATGTCAAAGATTTTGAAATATGGCTTCGTTGCTGCAGTATTTGCAGCTACGTTATGTATGATCTCAAGTGCATTTGCGCAAGGTGTTGACGTCCTTAGAGGGGGCGGCGGTACTCAGCCAAATTATGTAACTGATGACATGCTTTTAAATGCAGATAAAGATCCAATGAATTGGATGCATTATGGTAAAGATTATCAATCAACACGTTACCATCAAGCTGCTCAAATTAACCAAAGCAATGCGGGTGATTTAGTAGCTAAATGGTATCTATCATTTGGTATTCTAGAAGGACAAGACAGTCAATTAAATGTTGTTGGTGGCCAAGGTTACGTAACTACATCTTATAACAGAGTTATTTCAGTGGACGTTGCTTCTGGCGACATCTTATGGAAATATGAGCGTGAGCTTCCAGCTGACGTTTTTCCAGAACTTTGCTGTGATGTTGTTAATCGTGGAGTACAACCATACCTAGACAGTGTATATCTAGCTACTTTAGATTCACATCTAGTACGTTTAGCTAACTGGTCTGGTGAAGTATTATTCGACGTAGCTGTAGGTGACTACACTTATGCTGAAACTTCAACAATTATGCCTATGGCTCTTAAAGGTAAAATAATCCAAGGTACTGCGGGCGCTGAGTACGGTGTACGTGGTTGGGTTCGCGCATTATCAGCTGAAGATGGAAGCGTTGTATGGAACACATACACAATTCCTGCTGAAGGTGAGCCAAATGTAGATACTTGGGCTGGTGAGTCATGGAAATATGGCGGTGGTTCAGGTTGGATTACTGGTTCATATGATAAAGATTTAGATCTTCTTTATTGGCCAATTGGCAACCCTGGTCCTGACTTCGATCGTCATGTACGTTTAGGTGATAACCTTTACAGTAACTCTACTTTAGTTTTAGATCCAAACGATGGTGCTATTAAAGGTTGGTTCCAATACACTCCAAATGATCCATATGATTATGACGGTGTAAACGAAGTTATCTTAGCAGATATTGATGGTAAAAAAGTATGGTTACATGGTGACAGAAATGGTCACTTGTACTCAATCGATAGAACTAACAACCGTTGTAACTGGGTTGTTCCAATGGGTACAATTAACTGGACAACTGGATTCCGCGACAATTGTCGTCCAATCATGGCTTGGGAAGAAGGCGGAGATCCAGCTATGGATGTTGTATATGATCGTGTAACAAAAAATATTGCACCTTCCCTTGACGGTGGTAAAGAGTGGCACCCAATGTGTTATTCACCACGTGTTAACATGGTGTATGCACCGTTATATAACTTTACCATGGACTTACAAGCTAAGAAAATGGAATGGCGTCGTGGAGAATGGTTCCTAGGAGCTAAAGTTATTACCTTTAACTCTGGTAATGGTTCTATTAAAGGCTGGGATGCTTCAAATGGTGATCTAGTTTGGCATCGTCCATCTAGTGCACCTGCAACTGGCGGTGTATTATGTACTGCTGGTGGTCTAGTGTTCTACGGTGATGCAGAAGGTTATTTCCACGCTGTACGTGATGATACTGGCGAAGAACTATATCAGTTCAACGTAGGTACTGGTGTACATGGAAACCCAACAACATATACAGTTGACGGAGAACAATTAGTGTCTGTCGTTGTAGGTGCTGGTGGTGGTGGTATATGGGGTTTAAGCTTCGGTGAGTGGCTTAAAACACATACTAAAGGCGGCGGGGTATTTACTTTTGGCTTAAACTAAAAGTAACCTAAGTTTTTAGACTATCTATATCGATAGGGAAGATGAAGCAATTCATCTTCCCTTTCATTTACAGAAGGTTTTTTTGTAAAATAGACATAAGATTATTTACAGAGTATATAATGTTGTTTATATTAACGTTTTTTAATATATTGGAAATACATTTTGTACGTATAAAGTGTATAATATATAGATAAAAAATTAATTTTATTTATTGGAGTGACTTCATGGAAAAATATCGTTTATTTATACTAACTATTATTTACTCTTTTGTTACTATAATATCTATTAATAACTATGCTCATGCTGGTAAAATTTTAGATAAAATTCGTAAAACACAAAAGATTACATTATGTGCCGCACCATATGGTTGGCCCTATTCATCAAATATGGACTACCCTAGAGGGTTTGACATTGATATTGTTGAACGTATTGCGATGAAAGAAGAACTGATTTTTAATATTTACTGGGCTGAACAAAAAATGAGAGGAGGCCTGGGAAAAGCACTGCGTCATTCTATTAAAAAAGGACGATGTGATCTATATATGGGGATTGCTAATACTGATAGTTCAGCTGATGAACTTAAAGAAAAAAACTTAATACTTACACAGCCCTATTTAGGGGTTGCATATATCCCTATTGCTAATCCTGAAGTAAAAGATTTTGTACACATAGAAGAAATTAAAGGGAAATCAAAACCAGGTGTGGCAATGTCTACAGCTATGGATGGATATTTATTTTATAATGGTTATGATAGAGATTTATTTGCACGAAAACCAACAGAAATAGATGCCGTTGCAAAACAAGAAATTGAAATGGCCTTTGTGATGTCTACATCTTTGGCAAAAGCAAGAAAAAAATATAAAGATGCTCCTTTCAGAGTTATAAGCTCTTATATCCCTCCTCTAGAGTTACGTTGGAATGTTGCTGGTACTATTGAAGATGATAAAGAATTTTTAGATTTGATTAATAAGCATTTAACTGAAATGATGGCGGATGGAACTATTAAAGAATTGGTAGAAAAATATAATGTTCCATATTTTAAGCCTTTTGAAGAAGTTGCTTCTACCTATACAACTGAACCTCCAGAAGAAGGTATAGGTGAACTAATAACTCCCGAATAATAAATAAGAACTAAGAAAGGATAAATATGTTAACTATTCAAAATATATCACTACGGTTATTGTTTTTAACAATTGCTACTCTGTTAATTATAAATATTTCTGTTGTTTCTGATACATGGGCTAAAGAAGAGCATATGAATAAATATGGCGACATGTTAGAAGACGACATGATTAACCCTTTTGAAGGTGACCCCGAAGCTATTGCTGCAGGCTATGAAAAATTTAATAGTCGGTGTTCATATTGTCATGGGATGAGAGGCATTGGAGCAAAAGGACCTCCATTAACTAGAGGATATTATAAGAAAAGTGGAGGAACAAACATGCAACTCTATTCCACGATTGTTAATGGGTTACTTGTTAATGGTAAACCTACACAAATGGGGGCCTTTGGAAGAACAATTGAGGGCGATGATATATGGAGAATTATAGCGTATCTGAGGCAAGAATATAAAGATAGAAAAGCTGCTGGTAGTGAATTTAAATACGGCGTCTATCCTTAAAATGGTATAACAATAAAGGGAGGTATATATATCACCCTTTATTAACTTACGGGCATTCCAATTTCTCTTAAAAGCTTCTGTAGAATCATTGCTGCATAATCTCTATAGTCTTCAGCAATCATCATAAACCCTCCCCGTCCGCCAATTACTCCTCTTTCATAATAACCATCTAAAAATGGTTCTTCATTAATAATAACTAAACCATTTATTGTAATATTTTGTTCTAAAGCAATATCCCTTATTTTCATTGGATGCACCCCATTATTTGCACGGCCATCTCCGGAGATATCTATTACTTTTCGCGAACTATCAATATTATTATTATTAATCTGTTCAATAGAAAATGTTAACGCGCCTGCTATTGATGTTTGTCCACCAGCTATAATTCTTGGTGCTCTCCTTATAATTCTTGCATACTCTGCAGCATCGGAGACATCTTTAATAATGTGCCAACCTCCTACTAAAGCTTGTTCTTCATTATCTGACCATTGCACCATCGCAACAGCTATTCCATTTCCACCAGTACTTTCAATAGCTGCTATTATATCTGGATGTCTAAAAGCTGCCCCTACTCCTCTTATTTGTAGCTGATATTCTTCGTCATCTACACTGGAAGAGACATCCACTGCTAATACAAGTTCAAGGTCTACGTAAATATTTTCTGCAAAAATATTTTTATTAAAATAAGTTATAAAAGTTATAAATATCAGAAAGTTTAAGATTAATCTTTTCAACTATTTTTATCCTTTTCATTAAAAATTCTATTTAATTCTTTTAATGACCATTCGGCAGATTTTACTACATTATTATCGTCATCTTTAGTCAAATTATTCAAAGAGTTTATAACAAGTAAAGAAGGTTCACCTATTTCTCCTAAAGCCTCTGCTGCTAATGCCCTATAGGTAGAGTTATCATGCTGCAACATAACCAACAAAATTTTTATAGCCTCTTTTGCTTCGTTCCCAATTTCAGAAAAAGTTTTAAGTATATTTGGAGTTAATGCATCATCATCATACTCTAACATACTCATTAATTCTGGAACTGCTTTCTTCCCTTTAATTCTTAATGCTTGTATTGCTGCCCATTGAACATTTACATCAAAATCTGATAAGGCGGTTATGAAATCAGGTATAATATCATCTGCTTCCTCTCCTATATTAGATAAAGCATCTATAGCAACTCTTCTCATAATAGGCGTACCACTAATCATAAAATTTACTAATTTATCTTTAACTGGTAAAGCTTTGTTTCCAAAACTTACTAACCCTTTAATTGCAGAATAACTGACTTGCGGATCAGGATCTGCAATAGAATCAAGTAAAGTATTAACGATAGCATATATTACCATTTGCTTAGCTTCAACAAACATTAAAAATTGACCTTCGCGTCTAGAACCTTTGGGCCAAACCATTTCATCAGGTTCCGCTAGCCAACCTGTTTCTCCTGGCATAGCATCATCACCACCTATTTTTCTTAATGCAATAACTGATTCTAGTCTAATAACCGCATTATCATTTTGCGCGTTTTCTACTAACATAGGAACAGCTATTATTGCTTTAGCTCCTAACGCACCTAAAGATCTTATACATACAATTCTTATATATAATTGATCATCAGCATAATCTAAAGGTTTAGCAACTTCATCCATCATTACAGCTACAGAAATTGGACCCATTTTACCTAAAGTTGAAATAGCAGCATTTTTTACATAATCATTAGAATCTCTAAGTAACGTTATTAATTCAGGAACTGCCATAGCTGATTTTTTTCCAAAAGAGGTTAATGCACCTGCTGCAGCCCATCGAATTTGCCAATCATCATCTCCCAAGGCTTCAATTAAAGCAGGCACAGTTTTATTAGCTTGCCCACCTATTCTTTCTAACGCTCTGATAATTTCCATTCTAACATCATGCGATTCATCATTTTTTAAACTATAAATTAAATCAGGAATAATAAAGTTAGCATTAGAGGAAAGGCCTCCTAACTCTTGAACAACAGTAATTTTTTCTTCAAAGGTTCCTACTTTAAGAATTTCTGCTTTTTTTTTAACGTAAGAATAATCTGCAGCAAATGCATTAGTAAAAATAATAAAAATTAAATTAAATAATAACAATAATTTAAGTATTTGTGTTTTCATGTTAAAATCCATAATTAAATTTTCTTTAATATTTATTACAAAGCATTTCATAGTAACTATAATTAATATAGATGAAAGATCATGAATACAAATATAATAAAACAAAACTCTTTTAAACCGATTAACTTTAATCTTCAACACGTAGATTTATGTTTTAATTTAAATAGTCTAAAAACACGTGTAACAAATACAATGATTTTTACTAATGTGTTAGGAGATATTTATTTAGATGGAATAGGTATAGATTTAATATCAATTTCATTAAATAATAAAATATTAACTCCTGCAGAATATATATATGATAGTTCTAAAATTATTATTCCTACCTATCTTCAGCATTTAGCAATTGGAAAAGTTTAGATAATAGTAGAATAAAATTAATGAAGATAAATATGGAAAGAATTTTAAAAAAGAAAGGTTTATCAACAAATACATTTGAGATCATTAATAATATTATTGAATCTTAAATTGTAATATTAAGGACAATCATCTAAAATAATTGCTGAAGTTTAAGGAAGTAATAATATGCATAATAAAAGAAAAATATTTGATGAATCACATGATATGTTTCGTGAAAGTGTTAAACGTTTCCTAAAAAAACATGTGGAGCCTTTTCACAATGAATGGGAAAAAAAAGGTGTTGTATCAAGAGATTTTTGGCTAGAAGCAGGAGCATCTGGAATACTTTGTCCTAATGTGCCAACTGAATTTGGTGGGTCTGGGGGAGATTTTAGATATAATATTATAGTAGTAGAAGAGTTCATGAAAGTTGGTGCTACGGGGCCAGGAGTATCTGTACATTCTGATATTGTTACACCCTATATTTTAAACTATGGCACAGAATCTCAAAAAAATAGTTGGTTGCCTGGTATGTGTGAAGGAAGATTAGTAGGGGCTATAGCAATGACAGAACCTGGAACAGGTAGCGACTTGCAGTCTATTAAAACTAACGCAGTAATTAATGAAGAAAATATTATTTTAAATGGGCAAAAAACTTTTATTACTAATGGGCAAACTGCAGATCTTATTATTGTCGTTGCTAAAACTGATCCTAGTGCAGGAGCTAAAGGTACTTCACTTGTTATGTGCGAAGGTGACCGAGAAGGATTTAAAAGAGGGCGTAATTTAGATAAAATAGGTCTTAAGGCTCAAGATACTTCAGAATTATTTTTTGATAATGTAAAACTACCTCTATCAAATCTTTTAGGTACAAAAGGAAAAGGTTTTTATCACTTAATGGAGGAGCTGCCTCAAGAACGATTAGCTATTGCCGCGTCTGCCGTGGCTGCATCTGAAGCAGCATTAAATTGGACTATAGATTATGTTAATGAAAGAAGCGCCTTTGGAAAAAAAATATCAGAATTTCAAAATACAAAATTTAAATTAGCAGAACTTAAAACACAATTGTCTGTTGCTCAAATATATATAGATGAATGTATTAACAAACATATAAATAATGATTTTGATGCTGTAGAAGGAGCAATGGCTAAATTATGGACTACTGAACTGCAATGTAAACTTGTAGATGAATGTGTGCAGCTTCATGGTGGGTATGGATATATGCGTGAGTATCCTATAGCTAGAGCTTGGGAAGATGCCAGGGTACAGAGAATTTATGGTGGAACAAATGAAATTATGAAAGAAATTATTAGTCGAGCTTTATCTAAATAATACAATTAATTAGGGGAAAATAAATGACTGACGCTCTTATATTTGATACTGTAAGAACTCCAAGAGGAAAAGGTAAAAAAAGTGGTTCACTCAATGAGGTTCCTCCAGTTCAATTAGCTTCTAAAGTTTTAAAAGCCATAGAAGAAAGAAATAATATTAACACAGAAGACGTAGATGATGTCGTTCTAGGTTGTGTACATCCTATTGGCGAACAAGGTGCAGACATAGCTAGAACTGCAGTTTTAGAGTCTAATTGGCATCAAACTGTTAGTGGAGTGCAAGTCGATAGGTTTTGTGCATCTGGATTAGAGGCTGTAAATATTGCAGCAGCTCAGGTTATGTCTGGCCAAGCAGACATGTCTGTGGGAGGAGGTGTTGAATCTATGTCTAGAGTTCCTTTAGGAAGTTCTGGTGGAGCTTGGATGGCAGACCCTACAGTCGCATACAATTCATATTTTGTACCACAAGGTATATCGGCAGATTTATTAGCTACTAAATATAATTACAGTAGAACAGATGTAGATAAATATGCAGTATCATCTCAACAAAGAGCCTCTGAAGCTTGGAAGGAGCAACGGTTTAAAAATTCAATCATTCCTATAAAAGATCAAAATGACTTGCCTATTCTTGAAATAGACGAATATATGAGACCTGATACAACCATGCAATCTCTAGGAGCCTTAGATCCTTCTTTTGAAAAAATGGGTGCCCACGGATTTGATGATGTTGCAATTTTAAAATACCCTGAATTAGAATCAATTAAACATGTGCATCATGCTGGGAATTCATCTGGAATTGTAGATGGCGCAGCAGGAGTATTAATTGGTAATAAAAAAATGGGAGATAAATACGAATTAAAAGCTAGAGCAAGAATTTGCTCTTTTGCTTCTATAGGTTCAGAACCTACAATCATGTTGACAGGTCCAGCCGACTCAGCGGAAAAAGCTCTTAAAAAAGCTAATATGAAAGCCTCAGATATTGACTTATTTGAAATGAATGAAGCTTTTGCAGCCGTAGTAATAAGGTTTATGGATGTATTAAAAGTAGATCACTCAAAAGTTAATGTAAATGGAGGTGCCATAGCTCTTGGACACCCTTTAGGAGCGACTGGGGCCATTATACTAGGAACAGTTCTCGACGAATTAGAAAGAAGGGATTTATCTACTGGTCTTATTACTTTATGTGTTGGAGCTGGAATGGGTACAGCTACAATCATTGAAAGAATTTAGTGCACTTAAATAATTTAAAAATCAATATTGATGATAAAGGAATTATTAACCTTGTAATTAAATCTAATAATTTACTTTTTAATAACGAGGTAATTAATGATTTTGAAACAGCTATAGATTATATATCTAATAACAAAAGTGCTATAGGAGTAATTATCTCAACTGAGCATAATAATTATAACTACGACTATGATTTTAATTATTTATTTTCTCTGAATAACTCAGCCTCAATATTTAAAAACATTACAAGATTTAGTAATTCTTTACGAAAATTAGAAACTTTAGGAAAACCCATCGTAAGCGCTATCTCTGGTTCTATAAAATTAGGAGGACTAGAAATTATTCTTCATAGTCACTATAAAATTGCAGATACAGATACTAATACAAAATTTGTTTTTACTAATACAAAGTATGGATTAATTCCTGCTATTGGGGCATCTCAGAGATTACCTAGGCAAATAGGAATAGAAAACAGTTTAAAATTATTTTTAAGTAATAAAATAATGACTATAGAAGAAGCACTAAAAATAAAGCTAGTTGATGAAGTCGCTCCAAAAGATAAAATAATTGATAAAGCAAAAGAATATATTCTAAATAATTTAATTTCACTACAACCATGGGATGATAAAAATTATATAAGCAAACAACCAACCCCTTTTACAAATGACAACTTAGGATATTTTATTTCAAAAATAGCAATGCTACATTCTAAAACTGCTGATCATTATCCTTCAGTTAAAGTATTGATAAGTGCCATATACGAAGGATTGAATACAGATATTAACTCAGGTTTAAAAATTGAAGCTCGACATTTTACTTGGTTGTTACAAAATATTGAGACAAAATCTATGATTAATACTTTGATTATAAATAAACCAAAAAATGAAATTAACGAATCTGAAATTACTATATTTAAAAAGTCTTTCATAGAAAATTATGCTGCTGAAGGTGTACGGCTTTTAATAAATGGTGTAGCAGCAGCTATGATAGAGAATGCTGGAAAAAGATTAGGTTTTGAACTAGGTCCTCTAGCAATGGCAGACAAACTTGAAATACAATGTGTAATATCGCAATTAGATTCTATTGACGCTTCTGTAGCCGCTCTAATTAGATCTATGCAAAAAAACAACAGAAATGGATTATCTAGCAATAAAGGTTTTTATGACTATAAAGAAGGTAATAGAAAACATATTTGGAGAGGCCTAACAGACTTAATTCCTCCAGCTAATCATCAACTTAATATAGAAGAGATAGAAAATAGACTTTTATATAGCAGTATAAATAATATTTTTTATAATTATATTAAACATTCAGAATTAAAAAATTCTCAGGAATACGATTATATGGCAATAAATAATATTGGCCTTCCTAAATGGACTGGTGGCCCCTTTACATGGGTAAAGAAAAATAATATAAATAATTATATAAAAAATAATGAAGAATATGCAAAAACTTTAGGTTCTAGATTTATTATTAACAAAAAAATTATTAATATAATTCAGAATGAATCTGTATAATATCAATCTTCTATAAATTTTAAAACAATAGAATTAATACAATATCTGAGTCCAGTAGGTTCTGGACCATCTGGAAATACATGACCTAGATGCGCATCACATTCTTTGCATTTTACTTCTGTTCTAATCATACCGTGTGTGCAATCTTCAGTATTAATTATACTTGATTCTTCAAATGGAGCGTAAAACGCTGGCCATCCTGATCCACTATCATATTTTTTTTTTGAATCAAATAATTTATGATTACAAGAAGTGCATATATAGATACCTGCTCTTTTTTCATCATTATATATGCCACTAAAAGGTGCTTCTGTTGCGCCTTCTCTAGCTACTGCGTATTGTGTATCAGTTAATTTATTTCTTTGACTTTTTTTCATTCGATATACAATTTAAAAATTAATAAATATTTTTTACTGCGTTTCTATATGGATCTATTATATTAAGATAAATTAAAAATGTATATGGAGAAAAATATGATTACTTTAGAAACAATTGAAGACCTTAAAACATACATAGGAAAAACGACAGGGCAAAGCCCTTGGATTAAAGTTAACCAAGAAAGAATAAATGAATTTGCTAAAGCAACAGAAGATTATCAATGGATTCACGTAAATGAAGAGAAAGCACAAAAAGGTATTTTTGGTTCTACCATTGCTCATGGCTTCCTAACTTTATCTCTAGCTCCTTGGATGAGTTATAATACTTATGAAGTAAAAAATATTGCTCATTCAGTAAATTATGGCTTAGACAAAGTTAGATTTTTATCACCAGTCAAGGCTGGGTCAAATTTACGTGGTACTTTTAAACTACTAGAAGTTACACCTTCTAAAGCCGGTTATAAAATTAAAAATGAACTTACTATTGAAATTGAAGGCGAAGACAAACCTGCATGTGTGGCAGAAACTTTAGGCATTATATATCCTTCTTAATAACTTAAGGATATAAAAATTCTTTTAACCAATTTCCACTTGCAGGAGTAAACAGAACTCTT
>DQLC01000054.1 GCA_015660425.1 Alphaproteobacteria bacterium | reverse complement strand
TACATCTCTCTAAGCATTCAATTCCTTTTGGATTGGTGGGCAAGAATGATCTCCATAAGAGCAAAACACGCAACAATCACCTTTTTTTGGTTTAAGTAATACTTTGCATTGTTTACAATCATAAAACCACTGACAACTATTTGTAGGCATTGTAATAGTCTCTGAATATCCACAATTAGGACAGTGAATAGTTGATTTTAATTTTATTTTCATACAAAAACACTACCAAACAAAAGAGTTTCCTACAAATAACTGCTGATGATTGTTAGAGGAATTAGAAAGCAGGGCAGGGGACTATTAATATAACTTTGCATTTTTTAAAAATAATTTAAAGAACTATTAAAATATGCAATATTATAAAAATGTGATACCTAAAGTATATAATATAAATGGATACATATGAAAATTATAGCCTTAAATTTGCCGCGTGATCTTATTGAAAATGACTTAAAAGATATGTTTTATGCTTTTGGAAATGTCAGTAATTGTTCTATAGTAATGGATGACAAGACAGGTAAATCAAAAGGTTTTGGTTTCATTGAAATGCCAGTAGAAAGAGAAGCTGAAAAAGCAATTGAAAAATTACATGGGATAAAAGTACTTAAAGAAAAAATACGTGTTAAACGTGCTAATAAATGAATATATGGGTTGACGCAGATGCTTGCCCGAAGTCTATAAAAGATATTTTATTTCGCGTAGCAATAAAAAGACAAGTTAAAATTTATTTTGTTGCTAATAGCTTGCTACAATTACCAGAATCAGATTATATCAATTTTATTCTTGTTGAACATGGACTAGACATAGCAGACAATAAAATTGTAGAGGATAGTTCTGAAGGAGATTTAGTTATAACTGCTGATATTCCATTAGCAGTTAAGGTAGTAGCTAAAGGTGCATTAGGGTTAGACCCTAGAGGCAGAATATATGATAAAAGTAATATAGGAGCAATTTCAGATATGCGAGATTTTATGAATACTCTTCGTAATGATGGAGTTGTTACTGGAGGACCTAATAGTTTTTCTAACAAAGACAGTGGAAAATTTGCAAACGAATTAGATAAGCTTATTGTTCGTAAAATTATTAATAGGAGAGGCTATGCTTGATTTAATATTTATTAGCTTAGCTTTTATATTTATTTTTTTATTATTATATTTATTTTATAAAATTCATAAAATGCACAATGAGCTTAATTTTATTAAAGCTAGGCTGATTAATAGAGAAAGTACAAATAAAAAATTACCTAAAAAACAAACTGGTTTTGGCACTGGTAGGGCTAAGGATGAGCATACTATTAATGATCATGATATATATCATTATTAATTTTAATAAAATCTTATACTAATGGTTATTTCTTGGTAAATCCTTTTTAGCATCTTGAAATTTTACTGCGTCTTCTAAAACAGCCCCTTTGTCAATTTGACCTACATTTTTTCTATAAATTTCTTGCCAAGGTGTTTGGCTATCAGGATATTTAGGTACACCTTGAGTTTTTCTGCTTTCTATTTCCTCTTTATCTACAAGCATATCTGCAGTGTAATTATTTAAATCAATTTTTATTATATCACCAGTTCTTAACCAAGCTAAACCGCCACCTTCGGCGCTTTCAGGAGAAGCATTTAAGATAGATGGGCTTCCTGATGTTCCGGATTGTCTTCCATCTCCTATACAAGGTAATTCACTAATACCTTTTTTAATTAATACATCAGAAGGTTGCATATTAACTACTTCAGCAGATCCAGGCCATCCGACAGGTCCTGCACCGCGAATTACAAGTATTGAATTTTCATCCATATTAAGGTTTTTGTCATTAACTCTATCATGATAATCCTCTGACCCTTCAAAAACTATAGCTTTTCCTTCTAAAATCCCTTCTTTTCCTGGCTTAGATAGAAATTTAGTTCTAAAACTATCTGAAATTACAGAAGTTTTCATAATAGCTGAATCAAAAAGATTTCCTCTTAAAACTATAAAACCGGCTCTATCCATTAATGGTTTATTAAAAGGTGTAATTACATCGTGATCTTTAATTTTAATACCTTCTAAATTTTCAGCTAATGTTTTTCCTGTAGCTGTCATTACATTACCATTTATTTTTTTATATTTTAAGAGTTCTGCCATTAGAGCTGCAGTTCCTCCTGCTCTATGATAACTTTCACATAAATATTTACCAGCAGGTTGAATATTTGCCATTAGTGGAATATCGTATCCAATATTTTGCCATGCTTCAGTTTCTAATTCCAATCCAATATGTCTAGCAATTGCAGTTAAGTGCATTTGAGCATTTGTTGACCCACCTATAGCAGAATTCACAATTATAGTGTTTTCAAAGGCTTCTCTAGTCATAATTTTTGATGGAGTTAATTCTTCTTTTACCATATCAACTATTCTTAAGCCTGTTCTATAAGCCATTTGACCTCGTTCCCTATAAGGGGCAGGAATATTAGCATTTCCAGTTAAACTCATACCTAAAGATTCGGCTAAAGAATTCATTGTTGATGCAGTGCCCATTGTATTACAATGACCATCTGAAGGCGCAGATGATGTAACTATATCTACAAACTCTTTGTAATCAATTCTACCTGCTGCTAATTCTACGCGACTATCCCATACTACCATTCCTGATCCAGCTAATTTACCTTCGTGCCAACCATCAAGCATTGGCCCACCATTAAGAACAATGGCAGGAATGTTTACTGTTGCTGCTGCCATTAAGCAAGCAGGTGTGGTTTTATCACATCCAGTAGTTAAAACAACTCCATCTATAGGATAGCCATGTAAAATTTCGACTAACCCAAGATAAGCTAGATTTCTGTCTAGTGATGCAGTAGGTCTCTTTAATGTTTCTTGAATTGGATGAACTGGAAATTCAAAAGCTATCCCTCCAGCAGTTCTAATTCCTTCTCTAATTCTTTCAGCTAATTTAATATGAATTCTATTACAAGGGGATATGTCTGAACCTGTTTGAGCAATACCAATTATAGGTTTATCCGAGGTTAATTCTTCAGGAGTATAACCATAATTCATTATACGTTCTAAATAAATAGATGTATTCCCTGGGTCTTCAGGATTATCAAACCACTCTCTACTCCTTAATTTAGAATTTAATTTTTTAGAACTCATTCTTTAACCCCCCAATCATTACTTTATAAGACTTTAACTATAATATCAGAATAGTTACGAACTGTTAATTTTTTATTATTCCATTATTTTTTTAGAAATTAGCAATGTAAATAAACCTCCAATTGTTTTTCTTTCTGGTAATGAAAAACCTGCATTTGTAAGTAAATTATCTTGCTCTAACTTTGTTGGAACTTCATTGCCCCAGGTCATCTCATTATACTGAGTAAGTACTGCTAATTGAGCGTTATTATCAGTTAAATTTTCTTTATTAGGCATAGTTTCATCTAAAATAAGTAAAATACCTTTCGGCTTTAAGTATTTATGTATGTTTCTTAAAACTATAGGTCTCATATCTTTAGATATTTCATGAAATACTTCAATCATAGTTACTATATCTATAGTATTAATAGTTGGTAAAATGTTACTATTTCCATCATATATCTTAATAGAATCTAATTTATTTTCTTTCTTAATTCTATCATTAGCTATTTTTATTCCATTTTTATCAATATCTAATCCATAAAATAAAGCTTTAGGATATATATGAGATGCTTTGATTAATAACTTAGCTGTACCACAACCAAAATCTAACAATGATCCGTCCTTCAGGAGTATATCGTTTGTTTCTTTAATATTAGGAATAATTTTACTTGTGACTAATGTTTGCAAACCTTCAGTAATACTTCCTATATCACTTGAAAAATCATGGCTATGTTCTTGAAATGTAAATGTTTTTCCGTTTTTATAATAATGAGAATGGCTTTTCATATCTGGACCAAAGTGATCAACGCATGATTTTATATAAGGTAATAAATATCTAGGGTCGCCTTTTTTAGTTAAAATAGCATCCATATGAGGAGCTAAAATTATGTTTCCATTATCCAAAACATCAAGTATATTCCACGATCTACCACTATTACACCATTTTTCAATATAGGGAAGGTGAAGTGATTTTTTATCAGAAAGTAGTTTTGGGTTAGTTCCATTATCTCCAAAACTTATAATTGTATTAAAAAGATC
>DQLC01000063.1 GCA_015660425.1 Alphaproteobacteria bacterium | reverse complement strand
TTGTTATCAATAGTAGTTATAATGTTATTCATTTAAAATCTTTTCTCTAACTAACTTGTTTTTCATGACCTTTCCAAAAAGGTTCACGTAAATTTCTTTTTAGTATTTTACCTGCACCTGAAAGTGGCATTGGATCATCTCTAAATGAGACAGATTTAGGACATTTAAAACCAGCTATAAGGTTTTTACTATGTGTAATAACATCATTTTCATTAATATTATTATTAGAGTCTTTCCTTACTATTGCATGAACAGCTTCACCCCATTCTTTATTAGGTATACCTATTACTGCACATTCGATTACGCCATCAAGTTGGTATATTGCATTTTCTACTTCAGCAGAATAAATATTTTCTCCACCGGAAATAATCATATCTTTTACTCTATCAACAATATAAACATAACCATTTTTATTCATATATCCGCCATCGCCAGTATGCATCCAGCCGTTACGTAAAGCTTTATCACTTAGTTCTTTTTGTCTCCAATAACCAAGCATAATATTAGATCCTCTAGCTGCAATTTCACCAACTACTCCTCGAGGTAATTCGTTATCATTTTCATCTATGATTTTAATTTCTACTCCTGCAGCTGCAACTCCAGTAGATTTAAATAGATTGGCTTTTGGTCCTTTAAATACATGACAATCTGGTCCTGCCATTGTAAGTAATGGAGAGCATTCTGTCATTCCATAGGCATGAACAAAATTACACTTAGGTATAACTTCCATAGCTTTAATGATTACAGATTCTGGCATAGGTGATGCTCCATATGTAAGTTGTCTCAAGCTAGATAAATTATATTTAGTAACATCTGGGTGGTGCACTAACATATTAATCATAGTAGGCACTAATAGAGTATCTGTTATAGAATAATCTTGTATGCCATTTAATACTGCTTCGGGAGAAAATCCAGGAATAAAATAATGCTTACCAGCGATATGTGTTATGGCAATTACTCCAGTTACATCTGCTATATGAAACATGGGTGCAGCATGTATCCATCGTGCATTATTAGGAATAGTTAAGCCTGTAATTGTATTAAAAGAATTAGAAACAAGATTAGTGTGGCTTAACATTACTCCTTTTGATCTACCTGTAGTCCCGCCTGTATAAAAAAGACCCGCTATATCATCATAACATCTTAATGTATCATCTATTTTATCATTTTCATTTAATATGGTTTCATAATTTTGCATATTAGCTGGGCAATTATCATCAGACATGTAAATTATTTCTTTAATAGAAGGTATTTTTCCTGCTTGGAATAATTCTTCTATAACTTCTGAAAAGTTTTTATCCACAAATAATATAGAGCTTTCACTGTCTTGTAGCCAAAATGCTATTTCTGGAGGAGCTAATCTTGTATTGATCGGAACAAAAATTCCTCCTGCCCAAATAGCAGCATATAAAGCTTCAAAATAACGATCACTATTTAGTGACAAAATGGCTGATCTATCATTATCCTTAAAGCCTAATTTTTGCATAGCACCAGCAAGTTTACCTATTCTCTCAAGAGATTCTGACCACGTTCGTATTCTATTATTATCTTGGGTTGCTAACTCGTTACCATTTATTTGAGCGGCTCTTTTAAGTGCTTGCGTTAAATACAATTTATATCTCCATATCAATCAATAGACTATTGATCATAATTAATAATTAAAAAAAATAAATATTAATATTTATAAAATAACTTTATTATTTTGCAAATCTTTAATTTCTTCTTCTGTATAACCTAATTCTTTTAAAATTTCTTTATTATGTTCTCCTAATTGTGGAGCTTTAGTAGCTTTCTTTCTAGGAGCATTTTCTATATTTAATGGAGGAGAAACTACTTTAAGATCTTTAATTAATTCTCCTTGAATATTCATAAACATATTATTTAAATTAGTTTGCGGATCATTAATCGTATCCGCTGTTTTCATTATTTTTGTAAAAACAATGCCAATTTCTACAAATTTTTCTCTAACTTCTTCATAAGTCAATTCTATAAATTTTTTCTGTAAAATAGATTTTAAAAGTTTTTTATTTAATTGACGATTATCTTTAGTATTAAATTTTTTGTCCTTATGTAAATATTCTAAATTAAAACTTTTTATAAATGGGTCCCAATGCTTTTCTTCATTTGTTAAGAACATAAAGAATAATGATTTATCCTTTAAATAATAGATATTACGCATAGCGCTTATATTATTCCAATGAAAAGTATCAATAGGCTTGTGGCCCGCTAATAATGCTTGAACTAACATAGCATTAGACCAAATACCATTTGCTAAGAGAGATGTGGAGACAGTAGTGCCCATACCTGTTTTTTCTCTATTCATTAAAGCTAGTAAAACAGATGTAAATAATGACAAGCCTGTAGGGTGATCTCCTCCACCAGGAATTGGGAAGGGAGGAATTCCTCTGGATTCATCTGTTTTAGCCCATTCCATAAGGCCAGATCTTGCAAAATAAGCAGTAGAATCCAGAGCTGTTCTATTAGAATCCGGTCCTATTTCTCCATACCCAGTTAAAGAAGCGTATATAATTTTTGGATTAAGTTCTCTAATTATTTCTGAGGTTAAACCTAGTTTTTCTCTGGGTTTTCTTGGTAAATTAGTAACAAATACATCGGCTTCATTCACTAATTTTTTTAAAATTATTCTCCCATATTCAGTTTTTAAATTAATAGCTAAGCTTCTTTTATTTCTATTTTCTAAAATAAATGCCCAATCAATTTTACTCTCAGGCCATACATGTCCTCCCATTACAGCTTCTCTATAGGTGTCTCCAGTAAGTGCTTCAATTTTTATAACCTCTGCTCCATAATCTGACATAAGGGCACTTACTAAAGGTGCGGCTATAAAGCTAGCGGCATCGATAACTTTTATGCCTTTTAATGGTAAATTTTCCAAAATATTTTTATTCATTCTAATTTAATAATTTAAAATATGATTTTAATAAAGTATTATATTAATTTAAAGTAATTATTTTAATATTAGAGGAAATCTATGGAATTAAACTTATACAATTCTCTTAAAAAACCAGATGACTTAATGGAATTACTGAAAGAGTCCGATATATCCACTCTTACATTAGTTTTATCTTACCTTACATCTGATTTAAGTTACGTAGATAAAATAAGACCTTTTGTTAAAGGAGCTTTTGATTATTCTGTAAATGTTCCTGATGACATATCGCATATGATTAGAAAAAAACTCATAGAAGTTTTATTAAATATTTCTAATAAAAACAATAGCTTAAATTTTAAAAATAACATAAAAGATGAATATTTATCTATTATAATGAGTGTAGGAGTAGGAACGGATGTTCCCAAAGAATATGTTTCAATGATGAAAGAAGAATTAGATATAAATAATTCTTCTAATAGAGATAAATTTATAGAAAATATTAAAAAACATAAACCTAAACTTAATGCTATTATTATAGGATCAGGTTTATGTGGCATATTAGCAGGCATTAAACTTTTTAAAGCTGGAATTTCGTTTAGTATAATAGAGAAAAATGATTCAATTGGTGGGACATGGTATGAAAACACATACCCTGGATGTGGAGTTGATACACCTAACCATGTATATGCATATTCTTTTGAGCCATCTTTTCACTGGGAAGAGTTCTATTCAAAAAGAGATGCTATCTATAAGTATTTAAAAGATTGTGTAAAAAAATATGATCTCGCTAGGTTTATAAGATTAAATACTAAAGTAGAAAGTACAATATATGATGAAGATGCAAAATGTTGGGTTACTTCTGTTACACATAATGGTAATACTTCTGTTTTAAAATCTAACATAGTAATTAGTGCAGTAGGGCAGTTAAATAAACCAGCTATGCCTGATATTACTGGTATAGATAAGTATAAAAAACCAATTATTCATACGGCGGCATGGGATCATAAATATAATTATAAAGATAAGAATATAGCCTTAATTGGAACTGGTGCTAGTGGGATGCAAGTTGCACCTGAGTTAGCAAAAATTGCTAAAAATTTAATTATATTTCAGAGAACACCGCATTGGATAATAGCTAATCCTAATTATCATCGTAAGTTATCAAAAGGGAAAAAATGGGTATTGGAAAATATACCATACTACTCAAGATGGTATCGTCTTCAATTATTTTGGGGGTTTTGTGATGGTATTCATGCTTCTTTATGTAAAGATCCTAATTGGAAATTTCCAGATAGATCTATAAATCATACTAATGAACGGTTTAGAATAAATATGGAAAAACATATAGAATCAATAATTGGAGATGATAAAGAATTACTTGATAAGGTTATTCCTAATTATCCTCCATATGGCAAAAGAATGTTAATGGATAATAATTGGTTTGAAATGCTTAAAAAAGACAATGTTCAACTTGTTACTGATAAAATTAAAAAAATTATGAATACAAGTATAGCTACAAATAATAATTCTTATAATATTGATTGTATAGTTGCCGCTACTGGTTTTAATGCCAGCAAAATGATATGGCCTATTAAAGTGATAGGTAAAAAAGGTATAAACCTCAATGATTATTGGAAAGAAGATAATCCAAAAGCACTTTTAGGTATAACTGTTCCACATTTTCCAAATTTTTTTATTATGTATGGACCTAACACTAATCTTGCTCATGGAGGTAGCATAGTTTTTCATGGTGAATGTCAAATACGGTACATATTAGGATGTATAAATTTATTATTAGAGAAAAATTTTAAAACCATGGATTGCAAAAAAGAACCTTTTGAAAAGTACAATTCAGATGTAGATGTACAACATGAAAAAATGGTTTGGACTCATAATAAAGTTAATAGTTGGTATAGGAGAAATGGAACTGGTAGAATTACTACTAATTCGCCATGGAGATTAGTTGATTATTGGAATTTTACTAGGGAACCTAAAGAGAAAGATTATCAATTTAGTTAAAATGAGAGGAGAATATTATTATGATTAATGAACTTAGAATGTACACAACGAGGCCAGGAAAAATGAAGGATGTTGTAAACGCTAGTGCAACAGTTGCTCAAAAAATAAGAGGAGGAGATACTTATGGAAAGTTAATTGGGCATTGGTGGAGTGAAATTGGAAAGATGAATCAGTATGTCCATATGTGGGGTTATAAAGATCCTGAGGAAATGAGAAGATTAAGATCGGAACTAGCAGCTAAAGAGGATTGGAAAAAAAAGTTTGTTCCTTTAGTTGGCCCCAATATTTTAACTCAGGAAGTAAGGTTACTTAGACCTTTAACACAAATAAAAAAACCTAAAAATAATACTAATATTTATGAATTAAAAATTATAAGTTTAAACATAGGACAATCTGTAAAATGGGCTAAAAATTTTTTAGATTTAGTAGGTTCAATAGAAAATAATTCTAGTAATATTGGTCTATGGAATACAGAGTTACAGGACCCTAATGAAATTATTTCAATTTGGAGTCATCTTAACTTAGAAAGTATGAGTAAATTTTGGAGTGACCTGGAAACAAATGATGATTGGAGAGATTTTAATAATTATCAAGAAAATTCTGTTAAAAATGAACAAAATATAATTCTTAGGCCATCTATTTGTTCACCACTTCAATAAAACTTAATGAAGAGAAAAAAAATGAGACAAATTTTAATATGTTTATCAATTATATTTTTTAGTTTTTCAGCTTTTACCCATAAATTTGAAACAAGTAATATGGTTGTAGAGCATCTCTGGATGAAAATATCTAATACAAATGGAGTTGGTTACTTTGAAATAAAAAATATAAGTAGTGATGATATTTATCTAACTGGCTTAGTTTCTAAAGATGTTAAAAAAATTGAGATTCATGAAGTTATTATGGAAGATGATATAGCTAAAATGAGACCCGTAGTAGGAGGGATTAGAATCAAAACTGGTGAAACTATGGAGTTTAAACCCATGGGTAATCACTTAATGTTTTTTGGAATTAATAAAGATTATGAAGAAGGGCAAATGATGGAAGTTACGCTAGTTTTTAAAAGTTTAGAGAATTTAGATGTTAGGTTTAAAATCGATTCTGTAAAGTCATCACATAAACATGATCATTAATTTATTTTAATAACCAAAAGAGATTTTATAATAAATGTATAACACCTCTTTTGGTTATATTTAGTTTATGCAGTTTTAGGAATTGCGCCCATTATAGACTTTATTTCTAGGAAATCCTCTAGGCCAAATTCTCCCCATTCACGTCCATTTCCAGACATTTTGTAGCCGCCAAATGCGGCAGATTGGTCGCCTGGTGCATTATTTATATGAACCATGCCTGTTCTAAGTTTAGAGGCAACATATTTAGCATTTTTTATATTTTCTGAAGAAACATATCCGGATAATCCATAAATTGTTTCATTAGCAATATTAATAGCATCATCTTCATCTTTATAGCCTAATATGCTTAGAACAGGTCCAAATATTTCCTCTCTTGCTATAGTCATATCATTAGTAACATTAGCAAAAATTGTAGGCTCCACATAATAACCTTTATTATAACCTTTCGGAGCATTAGTTCCTCCTGCAACTAAGGTTGCTCCTTCTTTTATTCCTATATCAATAAGGTTTTTAATTTTATTATATTGGATTTCACTAACAACAGGGCCTATAGTAGTAGATTCCGATTCTGGATTACCAACTACAATTTTACTTAAAGTATTTTTAGCAATGTCAATTACTTCATCCATTTTTGATTCTGGGACTAACATTCTAGTTGGAGCATTACAGGATTGTCCTGAATTATTCATGCAATGCATAACTCCTTTGGCAACTGCTTTATTAAAATCTGCATCATGCAATAAAATATTAGCAGATTTACCGCCTAACTCTTGTGTTACTCTTTTTACTGAATCTGCAGAGGCTTTTGCTACAGAAATTCCAGCTCTAGTTGACCCTGTGAATGACATCATATCTATATCTGGATGCTTGCTCATAGCTTCGCCTACGGTTGGACCATCACCATTAACCATATTATATACTCCAGCAGGAACTCCTGCTTCATCCAAAATTTCTGAGAATATTATAGCACTTAAAGGAGCTACTTCACTTGGTTTTAATATCATTGTACATCCTGCTGCTAATGCAGGCCCAACTTTGCAAGCTATTTGGTTAATTGGCCAATTCCAAGGCGTAATAAGTCCACAGACACCAACTGGTTCTTTTCTAATTATAGTTGTATTAATTTCTGTTTCAAATTTATAGTCTTTAAGAGCTTTATATGCTTTACTTAAATGCCCTAATCCTGCTGGAGCTTGTGCTGCATTGGCTAAATTTACTGGAGCTCCCATCTCACTGGTAATCGCCTTTGCTAATTCTGGCATACGTTTTTTATATACATGCATTATTTTTTCAAATAACTCTAAACGTTCTTCTTTTGAAGTTACGGAAAATGTTTTAAATGCTTTTTTTGCTGCAGCGACAGCTTTGTTTATATCTTCTTCTGAGCCTAAGCTTATTTCAGAAACTATTTCTTCATTTGCAGGGTTTATAACACCCAAAGTTTTTGGTGTTATTGGATCTACCCATTCACCATTAATATAAAACTTTTTATTATTTTTCATTATTTTTGTCCTTACTATAATTCAGTTAATTTAAGTGAGATTTTGGATCCCATTTTGTTAATTGGTTAGTTACAACAGTAACAATATTATAGAGAGTTACTGTAAAAATTGCTAAAATAATTATTGAAGCAAACATTAAATCAATTTGTACTCTTCCGCTAGCATAAAGCATTAAATAACCTAATCCCTTTGAAGAACCAACCCATTCACCAATTACTGCTCCCATTGGAGCAAATGCGGCTGCTAATTTTAATCCTGAGGATAATTGAGGTAAAGCAAACGGTATTCTAATTTTTAATAGCATTGTAAATGTATTTGCACCCATCAATTTAGCTAAGTTTACTATCATTGGGTCTATCCTTTTTAAACCATCATAAAATGAAATAGTAATTGGAAAGTAAATTATTAATATAGTCATGATTATCTTTGACCAAATACCATATCCTACCCATAAAGTTAATATTGGTGCTATAGCAAATATAGGTATTGCTTGCGTTAATATAATAAAAGGAAGTAGCCATCTTCTGGTGCTTTTTGAAATAATAAATAAAATTCCTGTATACATTCCAAATATTATTCCTAATAAAAATCCTATTAAAATTTCATAAAATGTAATGAATGAGTGGTATATAAGTAAGTCTAGATTATTCATGATAGATAACAATACGATATATGGGCTAGGTAAAATATAAGAAGGAGTTTTTGTTAAATATTGTATAATCCACCAGGTTACTATAAAAATTACAAAGCTGAATAAAAATTTAATAAATGTCTTCATAATGTATAGGATTTTTTTAAAAGTTTAAGAATATATTCATGACAGTAGAGCACATTTTCACTATTAATTTTTCTTAATGGCTTTGTTTTAGGCAGCTTAATAGGTTTTAATTGTTTATTATGTATATAGTATAGATTATCACTTAATAATAAGGCTTCTAAAGGCTCATGAGTAACCATTATTACAGTTTTCTCTTTAAGCAATGACCATGTAAGTTTTTGAATTTTAGATCTGGTCATCGTGTCTAAGGCAGAGAAAGGTTCATCCATTAATATAATATCATTATCTTCCATTAAAGTTCTTGCTAATGCTACTCTTTGCCTCATTCCACCAGACAATGTTGAGGGTAAATGATTTGCAACATTTATTAAACCTACTTTCTCTAATAGAATATTAGCTTTATTGAGGTTTATTTTTTCTCTTCTTAATTTTTGTCCTAGTGTTACGTTTTCAATAACATTTAACCAAGGAAGTAATAAATCATTTTGGGCCATCCAGGAAAAAGATAGATCTATATTAGTATTTTTATAAATATTATTAGTAAAGGTGTCTGGTATATTTAGATTGGCAATAATTTTTAAAAGAGTAGACTTACCAGCACCAGATTGTCCAATAATTATAGTCCATTTGTTAAATTTTATATTTAATTTTAAATTAGAAAAAAGTTTATCTTTGTTTGCCCAAAGACTTCCATGTAAAGAAAAAGATGAACTTTTTATCATTTTATTTATTCATATATTTCTATTGCTATTTTTTCATGAGATAATTTTTTATTAATTAGACCTTCATTATAAAGAAAGTCTTCAAATCTATTATATCTACCTTTGTCCAGTGCAGCTGGCCTTAATGCAAATCTAGGTATGGTATCAAACCATGCTCTTTTATTTAATTCATTATCCAATTCTTTAGAAGAATTAGCAAAAATTTTCCAACTTTCTTCAGGGTGATTAATGATGTATTGGGTAGCTTTTTCAATAGATCTTAAGAACTTTATAAGTATTTCTTTATTAATATTCTGGTTGTTTACTATAAATATTAATTCATCATATGGAGGAACACCTTCTTCTTCTATATAAAAACATTTACCTGCGACTCCTTCAATTTCCATTTGGTTTAATTCAAAGTTTCTAAAAGCACCTATTACAGCATCTACTTGTTTGCTCATAAGAGCAGGGGATAGAGACCAATTAACGTTAATATATTCAACTTCATCTTTTTTAATATTTGCTTTATTAAGTATAGCGCTTAATAAAGCTTGTTCCATTCCTGAGATAGAATAGCCTATTTTTTTATTTTTTAAATCAGATAGTTGTTTTATGGGGCCATCTTTTAGAACTAATAGACAATTTAATGGAGTGGCTACTAAAGTGCCAATCCTAACTAATGGTAAACCTTCGTGAACGTGCAGATGTAATTGGGGTTGATAAGAAATTGCAATGTCTGCTTTACCAGCTGCAACTAATTTAGGAGGGTCAGCAGGGTTTGCCGGAGCAATAATTTCAACTTCTAGCCCTGCTTCTTTAAATATTCCTTTTTCATTAGCAATAATAACCGGTCCATGATCTGGATTGATAAACCAATCTAATAGCAATGTAATTTTGTTATTTGCAATTGCATTATTACATAATAAAGCAATTATTATACATATGTAAGCAGCGTATTTTTTCATCTTTCTCTCCCTACGTTGGTCCTAACCAACAGGTTCAAAGGGTATATATCTCAGCCGTTATTTAGGCACCCCTGATAAATTTACTATATATCTATAATAAATTTTGTGAAGTCTAAAGTAATAAATCACTAATTTTTTTTCCTGTAAAAGCACTTAATGTCCATCCTAAATGACCATGACCAGTATTATAATAAACATTATTTAAGTATTTACTTCTTTTTACTATAGGCATCATATTTGGAGTCATAGGCCTAAGTCCAGCCCATGGTTTTATATCTTCGGTATTTATATTTGGAAAATTATATTCTGCCCATTTTATTAGAGGTCTAATTCTTTCCCATTTTATGTCTGTATTATATCCAGTAAATTCTGCTGTTCCAGCAATTCTTAGTCTATTAGCACCTAATCTTGCAGTAACAATTTTTTCTTCGTCATCTAAAAGACTGGTCCAAGGCGCTGGTTCACCAGGATTATTAATAGTAATACTATACCCCTTTACAGGATAAATAGATAAGTTTTCTCCAATACCATGGGCTAGTTTTTTAGAGCCTATACCTGCACAAATAATTATTAAGTCTGTATCTAAAAGTTCTTTTTTAATATTTGTAACATGTTGTTTTTTAAAGGTAACATTATATTTATTTCTTAATACACTACTTAGTTGAATACAAAATTTATGGATATCTCCAGTATAATCAAATGTATTATAAAACCCCCCAATAATATTTTTTCCATAAATCTTTGGTTCAATATTTTTTATTTCATTTTTATTTACTTCCCATCTTTCTAAGCCAGCATTTTTATAAATGAGATTAATTTTTCTTGCTAAGTTTAATTCATTTTTATTTTTATAAATATGTAGTATTCCTTTTTTAACAACATCATATTCAATATTTTCATCCTGAGCTATTTCTTGATATAGTTTATTGGAATTTATAGCCATTTTACAGGTCTCTAATGTATTTATGTTTCGAGATGGTATTGAATTAATAAATTTTAGAAACCAACTATATTTGCTTAAGCTTGGTTTTAGTGAAATTAACAGAGGGGCATCTTTTTTAAATAGCCATTTGCTTGCTTTTTTAACGTTACTCCAACTATTCCATGTTTCAGAATTAGAGGCGCTTATTTGACAGCCATTAGCATAAGAAGTTGCCATGCCAGGATATCTTCTTTCATCTAATATTGTTACTTGATGATTGTTTTTAGATAAATAATATGCAGTAGTTACACCTGTAATACCACTTCCAATTATTTTAATTTTCATAAATTATGATTTCATATTTTAAATTATTACCAAATTATTTTGCTTTTATCTCCTGTATAAAGAGATCTTATGAATATAATAATTTCCCATATTTCAGTTTGTGAGAGTTCTGATTCCCATGCTACCATAACTGTACCACTTCTACCTTTTGCTATAGTTTTAAAGAGCATTTTATCGTTTGGTTTATAAACCCATATATCATCTTGAAGGCTAGGGCCTACTCCTCCTTCAGCATTTCCTCCATGACAGCTATAACACCCAGTTTTCCTCCAGAGTTTTTTACCTTTAAATATATTATCTTCATTTAAAGTAAGAGGATTTTTATCAATTTGTATGTCTTCTATTTCTTTACTTCCAGCTCCAGCTATAGAGTTATTAAAAGATATAATAAATAAAAAAATTAGTAAAATAATATTAATAGAAAGTTTATATAAGAAAATTTTAGTCAATGTATGACCCTATTATGATATTATAAAATAGGACAATATATGAAAAAAAATCATATATTGTCCAAACTTTATGTTTTTATTGTAATCCAAAGCCGATAATTATTCCGCCTTTGCGACTATCTTTTAGCCAAGGAGCTCCTCCTTCACCAAAATGTGCCCAACCAGTCCAGCCACCAAATCCAGATGGTACTGCAATAAATTGTTTACCATTTATTGTGTATGTAGATGGGCTTCCAAATATTCCTGAGCCAGTTTGGAATGACCAAAGCTCTTCGCCAGTTTCTTGATGATAAGCTCTAAACTCACCTTCAGGCGTACCAGCAAATAATAGTCCTCCTCTAGTGCTAAGTAATCCACTAGTAAACGGAGATCTATCTTTTACAACCCATTTTTTTTCACCAGTTCTTCCATCAAAAGCAACTAATTGTCCATAACCTGTATTCCAACCTATTGTACCAATTCCCCAATAAGGTTTGCCTTCAGTTATTTCATCTGGATTTAAGCCTTCTCCAAGTGGTGCACTTTTAATGTCAACACAAATTTCTCTACTTGGAATAAATACCCACCCAGTTTCAGGATTAACTGTCATAGGATTCCACCATTTTCCTCCTTCTGAGGCTGGGCAAATATTTTTTGCCTCGTACTCATATGTTGGAACTTTATCCATATTCCATATTGGACGACCATCATATGTAAAGCCCGTATTCCAATTTACTTTAGAGATTTCTTTACCATATCTAAATTGGCCATTGGTTCTATCAATTTTATATAAATATCCATTTCTGTCCCCATGAAGCCAAACTTTTTCATTTCCATAATCAACTAATATAGGTTCATTATTTCCATCATAGTCCCAGACATCTGCAGGGGTGTATTGAAAGTAAAATTTTATTTCACCTGTGTCTGGGTTTAAAGCTAATGTAGAATTTGAATATAGATTATCACCTGGTCTTACAACACCATCCCAATCTGGATTAGGATTTCCTGTTCCCCAATAAAGTATATCTAATTCAGGGTCATATGAACCAGTTATCCAAGCAGACGCACCACCAAATTCAGCAGCTCTTGCAGATCCCCAGCTATCATGACCTGGCTCACCGGGTCCAGGAATAGTATATGTTCTCCAAGCCTGTTTTCCTGTGTCACTATTTAGTGCTTCTATATATAGTCTTGTAGGATATTCTGCACCTGACATACCTACTATAACATTTCCTTTAACAATTAAAGGGGCAACAGTCATAGTATATGCTTTTTCCCAGTCTCCAATGGTTTCATCCCAAATAACACTACCATCATCTTTATTAAGGGCTACTACATGTGCATCTGGAGTTGCTACAAAAACTTTATTCCCGTATAAGGCAACACCTCTATTACCTATATCACAGCACATTTTACCTGCCACTCCTTCTGGCAACTGGTGACTATATCTCCATATTTCTTGGCCATTTTCCGCATTTAACGCAAAAGTTTTACCATGTGATGCTGTAACATACATAACTCCATTATGAATAACTGGAGTAGTATTTTGAGCGTCTAGAGTTCCTAAAGAAAAAATCCATTTTGGTACTAACTTAGATACATTTGAATGATTTATTTGACCAAGTTTACTGTATCTATTTCCAGTATAATTTCCTGGAGCCATTAACCAATTGTTAGGATCTTCCTGTGCCGTTATTAACATTTCATCAGTAACTAAACTTTGTGCATTAGATAAATTTATATTAAAAATAACTAAAAACATTAATATAAATAACTTTGTTATATATTTATTCATGTTTCCCCTCCTTTGTTTTTTGTTTTGTAATAAACATTTATTTGAGCATATCATAATATTTTTTAAAGATAAAATTTGTGTGTTTATTGTAGTTGTAATGATTAAAATATAATCACTATTTTTTAATCATTAAGAAGATAAGAAATTACCTTCTTTTTTTTAATAATTTTTCGTATATAGTTATCATTATTGTATTTTTTAAATATTTGAAGGTTTATATTATGACAGAACTACTAGTTAGTGATTTAATTAAATTGCAAGCTTGGGACACCCCAACTATTTGTAATGCTTTAGATATAGCCTCTCCGGATAGAAGGTCTATTGGTTTTACAACTAAACCCTTAGTTCCCGTCGGTATTAATGGCTCTGTATGTGCATATGTAAAAACAGCTAAAATTAGTGGAAAAAATAAACAGCATACTAATGCAAAAGAAATTAGAACTGCATATTATAAATATATAGCGGATAAGCCTAAACCTTCTGTAGTATTGATAGAAGACAAAGATGACCCTGAAGGGTTTGGTGCTTTTTGGGGAGAAGTGAATAGTGCAATTCATTTAGGACTTGGTGTTAAAGGTTTAATTACTAATGGTGTCATAAGAGATCTAGATCAATGGGCTAATGGTTTTTCTGCATTAGTCGGGTCTATTGGTCCAAGCCACGCTTACACACAAGTTTTAGAATATTCAACTGAGGTTTATATATATGGAATGAAAGCAAATGACTCTGATATTATTCATTTTGATAAGCATGGAGCAGTCATTGTACCAAAGGAAGTAGTTAAACAATTACCTGGCATTATTGAAAAACAAATGAATAAAGAAGCTGTTATATTAGAGGCAGCTCGTTCGCCAGATTTTAATTTTAATAAATTATTATCTGCAATGAAAGATGCTGAAGAAATTCATTAGTATTTTTTAAGGCTTTAGAATTAATCGTCCAATAACTTCTCTATTTTCTATTTTTTTAAGAGCTTTGATGGCATCTCGTAGATTCATAGAATCATAAATTATTGGAGTAATTAAACCTTTATTTGCAATATCTAATAATTTTATCATTGCAGTTTTTTTTAAACTTGGATATTTTCTAAAATATTCTCCAGCACGAACTCCAAGTACAGAAATACCTTTTATAAGAGCAATATTTATTGGAAGAGAAGGGATGGAGCCACTTGCAAAACCTACAATTAATACTTTACCTCCCCATTTAATTATTTTTAATGATTTCAAAAAATATTCTCCACCGATAGGGTCGTATATAACATCTACTCCTTCTTGTTTTGTTATTTCTTTCACTTCATTAATCATATTTTCATACCCAAGCGCATATTTTGCCCCCGCTTTTATAGCGGCTTCTTGTTTTATTTTAGTGCTACATATAGCGATTACTTTTGCTCCTATTACATTAGCTAGTTGAATAGCTGCTAATCCTACTCCTCCAGTTGCTCCTAATACAAGTACAGTCTGTCCTTCCATAACATTGGCTCTTTCAACCAGAGAAACATATGCTGTTTGGGCGGCAATACTAAATCCCGCTGCTTCTTCATAAGAAAAATCTTTAGGAAATATTTTAACATCATCAATGTTCGCTATTACTTCTTCAGAATAAGCACCAAATCTCATTTGACATATTACTTTTGTGCCTACAGGATATTTTTTATCATAAGATTCAGAGACGATACCAGATAGTTCCATTCCTGGAATAAAGGGTAAGGAGGGTTTTAACTGATATTTTCCTTCAACCATTAGCTTATCTGGAAAATTTATTCCGCAAGCTTTTACTTCAATCCTTACCTGGTTTTTCTTTAATGGGATGCAAGTAAATAATGAATATTTTAAATCATCAATAGCACCAAAATTATTACATATTATTGCATTATATTTAGTTTTAGTCATAAACTAACATTTATAACTTATAAGTTTTAGTTGCATTATCATGAAATAGTTTAGCTCTTTCACTTGAAGAATAATTTTTCGTAAGTGTTTTAAATCCATTCCATAAATTTACATAACTACAGCTAACTTTATCTACTGGAAAATTTGATTCAAACATACATCTATCGATGCCAAAAAGTTCTAACGTTTTATCATAATATCTTTTTGTTCTATTTATTAGTTGATCTCCAGTAGGAGGTGAAGGTTTATTGTGCCAATTGAACCCATTTATTTCCATAGCTATTCCTCCAAGTTTAGCTATAACATTATCACATTTAGATAGTTCTATGATTTGTTTTTCCCAAAAATCATAGGTTTCATCTTCTTTATTAGTAAATGAACCTACACCTAAAGGACCTCCAAAATGATTAAGAATTATTGATGTATTAGGAAACTTTTTAGCTAATTGTATTAATTGTGGCAATTGAGGGTGATAGCACCAAGCTTCAAATGATAAATTTCGAGATTCTAAATGTGAGAAACCTTGTTGAAACATATCATTAATATAGACTCCTTCTATAGGTCTAGCCCTACTAACTGGAATAGTACCATCAGGATGCATTGCAGCTTGTGATCTAATGCCTTTAAATCTATTCGGAGCAATACTTAAGTGTTTATCTAATATATTTGCGACTTTATCTCCAATTAATAATGGTGCACTTCCCACTATTCCTGCTGCTATTTTAGTATTTCCGTATGATCCAGAATTACTCATAGCAGCTATTCCATTAACAAATTCAGTTTCATTAATTACTTGTTCTACAATAGAATGTTCAGGATTATACATTGCTCCACATTCAATAAAAACTGTGGAAATTATGTTATGACCAGAATTAGTATCATTAAGTATTTCTGGTAACAAATAGGTGGGTTCAACAGAACCTTTTTTAAAGGCCCATAAATGATGATGCGGGTCACATATTGGTAAATCTGGCTCTAAAGCCTCTTCTTTATTTGTTAATAACCATTCTTCATTTATGCTCATCGTTTTCCCTTTATTATTTAATTTTAACTAATCTTTTTCCTTTATTATCTCCATTTAAAAGTCCAATTAGTGCTTTTGGGGTATTTTCTAACCCGATCATTATGTCTTCTGCTGGTTTTATTTTTTTTTCATTTACCCAACCTAAAAGAGTATTTTCTGCTTCTTCTTCTTCTTTTTGATTAAAGTCCATGACTATGAATCCTTTTAATGTAAGCCTTTTAGTAACTATTAATCCTGGAACACCTCTTGGACCATTTTGTGGGGCTGCTTGATCATATTGTGAGACAGCTCCACAGCAAATAATTCGTCCATAGTTGTTCATAGCAAATAAGGCGGATTCAAATATAGGACCTCCTACATTGTCAAAATATACATCTACTTTTTCTGGACATAGAGACCTTAAATCTTTAACAAAATTATTATTTTTATAGTTTACTACTCCATCAAAACCTAGCTCATCAATTAACCATTTAGCTTTATCTTCAGAACTAGTAATACCGATCACCTTACAGCCTTTAATTTTTGCTATTTGACCGGCAACATTTCCTACTGCTCCTGCAGCAGCCGATATTAAGACCGTTTCACCTTCTTTCAGGTTTGCTAGTTCTAATCCAAAATACGCTGTTCTTCCAGTTATTCCTAGAACACTCATATGAAGGTTTTCAGAAGACTTTATAGTTGTTTTAATTAATTCATTTTCATTTTTTATGGCATAATTTTGCCACCCTAAGTCTCCTTCAACATAATCCCCCACATTAAAATTTTTATTATTTGAGAAAATTACTTTTCCTAATGCGTATCCACCCATTACATCACCTGGAAGAACTTGGCTTCTATAAGTACGTCCTTGCATCCAAGCTCTATTAGCTGCATCAATAGATATATATATTATTTCAACTAATATTTGATCATTATTTAAATTTTCTACGTTAGAAATTTTTATTTCAAAGTGTTCTTCTAATAATTTATCCATGGGAGAGCTCTTTAAATATATTTGTTGATTTTTTAAAGTACTAATATTTAACATTCTAAAACCTCTACTAAATCAGTAAAGCTATCGACTATTATATCATGGTGGTTATTAGGAGAAGGGTCAGGCGGTCCTTCAGATCCCCATTCAAGGGGACGTTTTACAAAAATAGTTTTAAATCCTACTGATCGAGCAGCATCTAGGTCAAAATTATGACAGGCAACCATTCCACATTCGCTTGGCTCTAGTTGAAGCCATTTTGCAGCTGTTTCATAGGCTTCAGGAAGTATTTTGTATTTTCCTATCCCTTCACAAGAAAAAACTGCATCCCATGATAGATTGTTTTTTCTTGCAGTATCTATAATTAATTTAAAACTTAAGAGGGTAAAGGATATACATAAAAATTTCTTTTTTAATTTAGGTAAAGCATCTGGAAAATCATCCCAAACTATAAAATTATGTGGCGCATGATAAGAAATATCTTGAATATTTTGTTCTGTGAATGCTGACAAATTAAATTCAGAAATTACTTGTTCTAAGCCTAGTCTATGACCATCATCAAAGTTATATTCAGGTTTTGTATGTTCCCCTAAATTTAAAACAGATTTAAGAGATTTTCTTCTAAGTTCGTTCGTAATACTACTCCAATCTTTATCAATATTATGTTCTTTACCAGCTTTCTCAAAAGCATTTTTAAACCCTGTATGCCAATCTAAAATTGTGCCGCCAGTGTCAAATGTTAGTGCCTTAATATCATTAATTGGCATTCTTTTTATCCTTTATAATAATTATCAATAACTAATATATATATCATTTATCTTCCTGTAAAAACAGGTTTTTCTTTAGCGACAAATGATTTTGCAGCATTTTGATGATCCTCCGTATCTCTACATAATGTTTGATATAAAGCCTCACTATCTAGAGATACACTTAAATTCCCTTTTTCAGCAAGATTCAGGTTATGCTTCATATAACGCAACGCTGTTGATGGACCAGTTGCTATTTGTTCAATAATTTCATTAGCGACACTTTCTAAATCATCTTCTGAGGCAACTCTATTAATAATTCCTAACTCCTTGGCTTCAATTGCTGTTAAGATGGTTGATAAATAATATAATTCTCTTGCTTTTGCAGTTCCTACCATTTGTGTTAAAAAGAATGTTCCTCCAAAATCTCCAGGAAATCCAGCTTTTGCAAAAGCTGTAGTAATCTTAGCATTTTCACTAGCTATTCTTATATCGCATGCTAGTGCAATTGATAAACCAGCTCCTGCAGCAGCGCCAGGTAACACAGCAATTGTAGGCGTTGGCATTTCATGGAGAATTCTAGATGTTTCCATCATATGTCTTAGATTGTTAGTTTTTTCTTGTGTTGTTTCTTTTTCATTATTTCTTTCTGCCATATCTTTAAGATCACCTCCGGCGCAGAATGCATTTCCAGCACCAGTAATAACGACCGCTCTTATAGAGCTATCATTCTCTACCTTTATTAACTCATAATAAAAATCGTTTAACATATCCTGACTTAAAGCATTTCTTCTTTCTGGACGGTTAAAGGTTATCTTTAAAACAGAATTTTCTTTATTTACAATTAAGTCATTACTCATTTTTTATCCTTTATTTTAATTAATAGTTTGATTGCCTCTAATAAGTTTTCCTGGAAGTTCTCTAGTAAATTCGCCATTATGTGAGACTTCTATGCCCTTTACAAAAGTATGATTGTAACCATTAGATTTTTGGATTAACCTTTTTCCACCCGCAGGTAAATCATAGCTTAAACTTGGTTTGGTTAGACCTATATTGTCATAATCTATAATATTAATATCGGCACGCATTCCAGGCAGTAAAGCACCTCTATCTTTAAGACCATAGGTTTGTGCTGTTTTTAAAGTTTGTTTAGATACGAGGTATTCTAAGTTTAATAGTTTGCCTCTTTTTCTATCACGAGACCAGAAGGGGACCATAAATGTCGGATAACTTGCATCACAAATTGTTGCTACATGTGCACCTGCATCTCCTACCCCACAAATAGTATGTTCCGATTCTAGCATTTCGGCTATAACATCTAAATTGTTGTGTGAATAATTTTCAAAGGTATGCATAAGAAATTCATCATTTTCTGATGATGTGAAATGATTAAGAATTATTTCCCAAGGGCTTTTACTTAAGTCTGAAGCAAGGGAAATTATACTCATTTCTTTTGTAGGTTCATAATTTAGAGGTTCTTTTAACAAGTATGTTCGAGAAAAGGTTTGTTCAATCCATTTAGTATGAGCATTTTTTGGTATATCATTAATCAAACTATTACGTATATCTATATTATTCTTTATTATTGTATTTCTTTCTTTAGCAGATAAATGTCCAATTTTTTTCCATGCCTCATGATTAGAAAATGGGTTTACACTAGTGTTAAAACCCATTAGTACGCCAATAGGGCGACTTCCAACTTGGCCTGTAGTGATAATCCCATTTTTATTAGCCTCTGAAATATGGTTTAATGTATCTCTCCACCTTTCAGGAAAATCATTATATTGTATCAGCAGAACGGATAAAGGTTGGCCAGAATGTTTAGAAGCTTGAATTAGTAATTCCATTTCCCCTGGCCCCATATCAGAATTACATTGTAATAGGCCTGTCTTTGCTTTTTTTAAACCTTCAGCTATTCCAGCTAGTTCTTTATCATCTGCGCTTAAGCTAGGTATAAGGTTTCCATTTGCAGATTTATGTTTAGTGGTTCTTGAAGTAGAAATACCTAAGGCCCCAGCTAAAAGCGCTTCTTCTAATACGCTTGTCATAATTGAAATTTGTTTTTCATTTGGTCTATTTAAGTGATGTGCTCCATCTTCACCCATAACAAAAAAACGAAGGGCGGCATGAGGAACCTGCGTTCCAATATCCATAATTCTATTTGAACTCTCTAATGCATTTAAATATTCTGGAAATGTTTCCCAAGAAAAATCTATACCTTCTGATAAAACTGATTCTGGAATGTCTTCTACACCTTCCATTAGATTTATTAAATAATTTTCACTTCCTTTTTTAACAGGAGCAAAACCCACGCCACAATTACCAAATACACAAGTGGTTACGCCGTGCCAAGAAGATGGTGTTAGGTAAGGGTCCCAAGTAGCTTGGCCATCATAATGCGTATGAATATCTACCCATCCAGGAGTTACAAGTTTGTTTTCTGCATTTATAGTTCTTTTAGCGTTACTAGATATTTTTCCTATTTCACATATTTTTCCATTTGTAACAGCTATATCTGATAGTTCCCTAGGGGAACCTGTTCCATCAATTATAGTGCCGTTTTTAATAATTAAATCATACATATGTAATAGTTCCAATCTACAAAATTAGTTTTACATTATAGTTCTTTTTATTGCTTTGTCCCAACCATTTCTATAATTTTTTATTTCTTTAGTTTTCATTTTAGGACTAAAATTTTTATTTAATTTCCAAAATTTTTCAGACTCTTCTATTGATGAGAGTAATCCTGCACCTATAGATGCTAGTATTGCTGCTCCTTGAGAGGTTATTTCAGCATTATATGATTTTTCAATTTTGATTTTGCTGATACTTGATAAAAATTGCATTAACCAATCATTAGTACTCATTGCCCCATCTACTCTTACAATATTTGGCTTTTGTCCATCAGATGCCATTGCATCAAATAAATCAACACTTTGATAAGCTACAGCTTCTAATGCAGCTCTAACTATTTCAGCTTTTCCTGATGAACCTGTTAATCCAACTATAGTGCCTCTCGCGTCAGGTCTCCAGTGGGGAGCTCCTAATCCTGTAAATGCAGGTACAAAATAGACACCATTAGTATCTTTAATACTTGCTGCTATAGATTGGCTATCTTTAACATTTTGAATAATTCCGAGTTCATCTTTTAGCCATTTCATAGATGCGCCAGACACAAAAATTGATCCTTCAAGAGCATAGCAAGTATTATTATTAATTTTATAAGCTATAGTACTAAGAAGCTTATTTTTACTTATTAATGGTTTATCTCCAGTATTTAAAAGGATAAAACACCCTGTTCCAAATGTAGCTTTGATATCTCCAGACTTAATACAATTTTGACCTACGGCAGCGGATTGTTGATCTCCTATCATCGCGTGAATAGGAATACTTTCATCGATGATATTCTTACTTGTTGTTCCGAATTCAAATATATTATCTTTTACTTGAGGTAAGATAGTTGGTGGAATTTTAAAAATTTCTAATAATTCATTATCCCATTTATTTTCATGAATATTATATAAACTTGTGCGTGATGCATTCGTTGCATCTGTATAAAAACTTGCTCCTTGCGTTAATTTATATAATAAATAAGTTTCTACTGTTCCTACGGCAAGTTTACCACTTAAGGATAATTGCTTTGCATTATCTATATTATCTAATATCCAAGATATTTTAGTTGCAGAAAAATAAGGGTCTAATAGTAACCCTGTTTTACTGCTTATTGTGCTGCTTAATCCGTCTTTAATAAGTTCTGAACATTTATCTTTTGTTCTCCGATCTTGCCAAATTATAGCATTATATAAGACCTCTCCATTTGTTTTATTCCATGCAACTATAGTTTCTCTTTGATTAGTTATTCCAATTGATACGACATTAATATTTTTTGATTTTGCATACGAAATAATTTTTTTAGTAACGGATAAGGTTTTATCCCATATTTCATTTGCATCTTGTTCTACCCAACCATTTACAGGATATAGAGTATCTATATTTTCTTGCTCAATATGTATAATTGAAAATTCTGTATCAAATAAAACAGCTCTTGAAGATGATGTTCCCTGATCTATGGCTATAATAGCTTTCTGCATAAAAAACCTTACTTTTATGTAAAATACTATATATTATATTTAAAAAAATAATTAGACATAAATTTAAAATTTGGGATTACTAGAATGACGTTACCATCCATACTTAATAAAAATAATTTTTCCGTACCAGTGATTGGAGCTCCTTTATTTATTATATCTAATCCAGATTTAGTTATAGCGCAATGTAAAGCGGGTGTTTTAGGATCATTTCCAGCATTAAATGCACGCCCCAAAGAGTTATTAGATGATTGGTTAGCACAAATTACGGAAGAATTAGAGTCATACAAATTGAAAAACCCTAGTGTGCCTGTAGCTCCTTATGCTGTTAATCAAATTGTACATAAATCTAACGCACGATTAGATAACGATTTAGAAATGTGTGTAAAATATAAAGTTCCAGTTATTATTACTTCTTTAGGTGCTAGACCTGAGTTAAATGAGGCTATCCATAGTTATGGCGGTATAGTTTTACATGATGTGATTAATAATCGTTTTGCTCATAAAGCAATAGAAAAAGGTGCCGACGGTCTTGTGGCTGTTGCTGCCGGTGCTGGTGGACATGCTGGAGTTACTTCTCCATTTGCATTAATTCAAGAAATTAGAGAATGGTTTAAAGGTCCTTTAGCTTTATCAGGTTCAATAGCTACTGGTAGTGCCGTTCTTGCGGCTCAAGCTGCGGGCGCAGATTTTGGTTATATTGGCTCTGCATTTATTGCAACAAAGGAAGCTAATGCTAATGATGGATATAAAAATGCAATTACTAAATATGCAGCTGATGATATAGTTTATACAAATTTAATTACAGGCGTTCATGGAAATTATTTAAAACCCTCTTTAGCTAATGCAGGTTTTGATCCAGATAATTTACCTACTAGTGATCCAAGTAAAATGGATTTTGGTCCTGAGGGTATGGAAAAGAAAAAAGCTTGGAAAGATATTTGGGGATGTGGTCAAGGTATTAGTGCAATTAAAGATGTGCTTTCCACTGCGGGACTAGTGGATCGTTTAAAGAATGAATATGAAGAAGCTAGAGACAAAATATTAAATAATGCTGCTTAGAAATAGTAGATTAATTTTTGGAGTTAAATATTTATGAAATTAACATTTCCTCCTCAAGAAATTGATGTAGAAACAAGGGATGATGGAACTTTAATCTTAAGATCTCCATTAAAACTTGAAAAATCTGAAGTTAATGTGGGTAACAAGTTCAGAAAAACTTGCGAGCAATTTCCAGAAAATATTTGGTTAGCAGAAAGAGATGATGGAGGATGGAGAAAACTATCTTATAAAAATGCCTTACAATCTATAAATAGTATATCTCAATACTTAATAGACAAAGGTTTAAATCAAAATAAAGCTATTATGATTTTATCTGGAAATAGTATAAATCATGCATTATTAAATGTTGCTGGTTTATGTTCTGGAGTACCTGTAGCTCCAATATCTATTGCTTATTCTTTAATGAGTAGTGATTATGCAAAATTAAAACATTGTTTTGAATTAGTAAACCCTGGCTTAATTTTTGTAGAAGATGGAGTAATGTTTGAAAAGGCACTACAACAACTCCCTTTAGATAATATTACAGTAGTCTGCTCAATAAATCCTGTTGCTAGGTATAAAATGGAATTATTTAAAGATATATTAACTATTGTTCCAGGAGAGAAAGTAGAAGAAGTATATAATTCTGTTACCTCGGAATATGTAGCTAAGTATTTATTTACTTCTGGCTCTACTGGCATGCCAAAAGGAGTGATTAATACACAAAAAATGTTGTGTGTAAATATGCAACAAGCACAACAAGTAAGACCTCACGAATTGGGAAAAACTATTGTATTAGATTGGTTACCTTGGAATCATACTATGGGAGGAAATCATTCTTTTAATGGAGTATTTTGGACTGGTGGAACGATGTATATTGATGGAGGTAAACCGGTTCCTGCACTTTTTTCAACTACAGTAGATAATTTAAAAAAAATTTCTCCAACTTATTATGGGTCAGTACCTGCTGGATTAGCATTGCTCTTAGAACATTTAAAAATAGATTTAACATTACGAAAAACATTTTTTAAAAACTTAATGTATATAGCCTATGGTGGAGCTTCATTACCTGAAGAAGTGTGGTATGGAATTAGAGATTTAGCAAAAAAAACAACAGGGAGAGAGATAGAACTTTTATGCGGTTGGGGAGCAACTGAAACAGCACCATTAGCGACATCTACTTATTTTAAAATTGATAAACCAGGGAACATAGGGTTACCAGTCCCAGGCATGGAAATTAAAATGGTTCCTGTAGGTAATAAAATGGAGTTAAGGGTAAAAGGGCCTAATGTTACCCCTGGATATTTAAAAAGAGATGATTTAACAGAAAAAGCTTTTGATGAAGAAGGTTTTTATTTAATTGGTGATGCAGGAAGGTTAGTAGATCCTAGTGACCCCAGCAGAGGGATAGATTTTGACGGAAGAGTAGTTGAAAATTTTAAACTTCTTACCGGCACATGGGTAGATGTAGGAAGTCTTCGTTTAGCAGTTGTTAATTCATGTGCACCATTATTTCAAGATGGCTTGGTAACAGGTCATGATAAAAATTATTTAGGGTTTCTTGCGTGGCCCAATATGGAGGCTTGTAAAAAATTTATAGATCAAGAAATAGAAACTCATGAAATTTTAGAACATCCATTATTAAAGGAAGAGATTAAGAAAAGAATAATGGTACATAATAAGAATTTTCCAGGGTCTAGTACTAAAATTAAAAAACTTATTCTTCTGAGCACTCCTCCATCTTTTGATAATAATGAAATAACAGATAAAGGTTATGTCAATCAGTCTTCCGCTTTGGCAGCAAGAGAAAATTTAGTAAATAAATTGTATGATGATTCAAGTAATGATGAAGAAGTCATTGTAATATAATTAAACTTCTAACCATTCTTTTCTTATAGTATCATTTTTGTTAAGTTCTTCAGGTGTACCTTCAAAAACTATTTCTCCATGCCCCATTAAATATACTTTACTGGCTAATTTTAAACAAACTGTAAGTTTTTGTTCTACTAAAAGTATTGAAACACCTTTACTTGCAATTTTTTTTAGTAATTCCGAAACTGTCTTTGTCATATGCGGAGATAATCCCTCTGTAGGCTCATCTATCATCATAAATTCAGGGTTTCCCATTAAACACCTACATATGGTAAGCATTTGTTGTTCTCCTCCAGAAATGGCTGAAGCACTTACATCTGCTCTTTCCTTTAAATTTGGAAATAAAGAAAACATTTCTTCTATAGTCCATTCCGCTTTAGCATTTTTATCTTTGACACCTAATAATAAATTTTCCCTAACAGTTAAGGTGGGAAATACATCTCTATTTTCTGGAACATATCCTATGCCTTTTAAAGCAATATTATGGGTAGTATTTCCAAGTATTTCATTATTTTTATAAATAATTGATCCTGTAATAGGAACTAAACCCATGATAGATTTCACTAGAGTAGATCTTCCTACCCCATTTCTTCCAAGTAAGGCAATAATTTCCCCTTTACCAATATTTATATTAACCCCTCTGAGGATATGTGATTTTCCATAATAGGCATGTAAGTCTGAAATCTTTAACATTATTTAATGATCCTCTGTTCCAAGATAAGCTTCCTGAACGGCTTTATTGTCTCTAATTTTTTTTGGTGTATCAGTTGCAATAATTTCGCCATAAACTAAAACTGATATCCTATCGGCTAAGTCAAAAACTACTCCCATATCGTGCTCAACTACAACTAAAGTTTTATTCTCTGATACTTGTTTTATTAATTTTACAGCTCTTTCGGTTTCAGAATTTGACATTCCAGCAGTGGGTTCATCAAGCATTAGTGTATCAGCACCACCAGCAATAGTAATTCCAATTTCTAGTGCGCGTTGGTCTGCATAGCTCAAAAGTCCAGCAGGTATATGAGCACAATGTTGTAAATTAATTTCTTCTAACAGCGAATTTGTTTTTTTATTTAGCTCTTTATCTCTATTAACTAATCTAATTATAGAATATTTGAAACCCATAGACCATAATATTCCGCAACGAATATTTTCATATACAGACATTTTAGGAAAGATATTTGTAACTTGAAAACTTCTTGCAAGTCCTTTTCTATTAATTTCATGAGGTTCTAGATTATTAATTTCTTTTCCATATAAAGTAATTTTTCCAGAGGTTAATTTATGGTGGCCCGATATTAAATGGAATAGGGTAGACTTTCCTGCTCCATTCGGTCCAATAATTGCGTGCCTTTCGTTTTTCTGAATATCTAAATTAAGGTTTTGAATTATTTTAGCTTGCCCAAAAGATTTTGAGACATTAGTTAATTGTAGGGCATTACTCATGAGAAATCTCCGTCTTTACGACAGATATGGCATTGTCCCAACTATCTTTTGCCATAGGAAAAGTTTTTTTAGATAAAAATATTCCTATTAAAATTAATCCTATAAATAATAACCAAGATGTAATGCCATTAGCATTAAATTCTCTCCAAAATATTATAATTTCACCTTCGCCTTTAGATATTAAAGACCGAAAATATAACATCTCTATTATTCCTATTAAACCAATCAATCCCGTTATTACACTTCCAATTGCTAATAAATAGGGCTTAATTAAACTAATAAGTAGATTTTTATCAGTTCTAGCTATTGGACCATGCATAACAATTAATCCAGCTAGTCCTCCTGGGGCAAACATAACTATTCCAGAAAAAGTTAGTCCTAGATAAAGAAGCCAAGCTTCTGTAACATCAGCTAATGTAGAATCCAAATAGGTAAGTCCTATAGCTCCTACAATTGGTCCCAGAAAATGCCCGGCACCCCCTATAAAAGCCATAAATAATACGGCCCCAGATTGAATAATACTGACAGATTCAAAGCCTATATGTTCGTAATTAAGAGCATGAAGACTTCCTGCAGCCCCTGCAAACATTGAAGATAAGGCAAATGCTTGCCATCTAACTCTTCTTACACTGTATCCGATGAAAGCAGCCCGCTCTGGATTTTCTCTAACCGCATTGCTCATTCTTCCAAATGGTGTTTTAGTAATGATGTACATAAGTGCTACTGCAACTAAACACCAAAATAATATTAAATAATAAATTTCAATTTGAGGACCAAATGTTATTCCAAAAGGTTCTGGCCCAACCATTCTATCCGTTTGAATACCATCTTCACCGTTAAAAAAGAGTACAAATATAAGTGTCATGGCTGTTACCATTTCACAAAAACCTAACGATATCATAGCAAAGGCAGTTCCAGCTCTTCTAGTGGAAACATATCCAACTATAGAACCAAAAAATAAGCCAACAATGGCCCCTATTAAAGGAAACAATACTGTTGGAAAGTAAGGTAGGGTTTCTTCGCCAATACCATTTAAAATATGAATAGAGGCATAACCGGCAAGGCCAAAATAAATGGCATGACCAAATGATAACATACCACCTTGTCCTAGCAGCATATTGTAAGCAACAGTAAATATAATCAATACGCCCATTTTGGATAATAAAGTTAAAGCAAAAGAGGAGTCAAAAACTATTGGTAATGCTGCAGCAATAATTGCAATTATAATCCACGTGGAAAATGATTTAAAAATACTTACCATTAGACGTCCCTATTGCCAAATAGTCCTCTTGGACGAATAATTAACATGAGCACAAGTACTAAATAAGGTAAAATAGGTGCTATCTGCGAAATTGTAAGGTCAATCAGTATGTGCCACAAGCTTTCTATATCTACAGTAAAACCTATAAGTTCAATAAAGTTATTAATAGAAAGATCAAGAGAAATTGCGGTAGTTTGCAGTATGCCTATTAAAATGGAGGCAACTAGCGCCCCTTTAAGAGACCCTAGACCACCTACTACTATTACAACAAATACTATTGGTCCAAGGGAAAACGCCATAGAAGGTTCTGTTCCTAAAGTATTGCCTGCTAGCACTCCTGCAAGGCCGGCTAATGCACAGCCTAACCCAAAAACTAACATAAATACTTTTGGGACATTATGTCCTAAAGATGCTACTATATGCGGATGTGTCAACGCAGCTTGAATTATAAGACCTGCTCGTGTTTTAGTTAATACACTGAAGAGAGCTACAAACATTGCTATTGATATTATTAATGTGAACATCGCATATGCTTGATATCCCATGCCACTCATAGAAAATAAAGTAAAGTCCAAATATTCAGGAACATGATATCCAACGGGAACCTTACCCCATATCATTTGGACTAATTCTTCTATTATATAGAACAATCCAAAAGTAAATAAAAGTTCGGCTACATGTCCAAATTTATGAACTCTTCTTAATGCGTATTTTTCCACCATAGCACCAAGAAAACCTATAATTAATGGTGCTATAAATAATGCTGGTACAAAGCCAATATATTTGCTTATTTGATAGGCAAAATAAGCACCTAACATAAAGAAGGAGGCATGAGCAAAGTTTAGTACACCCATCATGCCAAAAATTAAGGTTAAGCCACTTGATAGCATAAAAAGTAACATACCATATAGTAAGCCATTGAAGGCTGTAAATAAAATTACGTCCAATGTTTTATCCTAAATATATAGTAATATTAACTCTTTGGTCTTTTCATCTTACAAGTCGTAGGTAAGGTTATATTTTTTGCATCTACCCAACCATCGGTAACATAAGCCATGCCATAGTCTTCACCATTGTATGTAAATGTTTTTTCAACATCTTCTGATATATGACTTATAACCATATCAAAATGCATTTGATGATCTTCAGCTCTCATATAAGCTTCTCCATGAGGGCCTTTTGTAGTCATTCCCTCTAGAGCAAAACCAACTGCTGTTGGGTCAGCAGATCCTGCTTTTTCAATTGCTTCAGCGAACATATCCATCATAAATCTTTGTCTATCTGCATAAGGACTTTTATTTGAATAAGCTGTATAATCAGCCTCTATTTTTTTTAGCCAATCTGGTTGACTTGCATCATTTTCGTGTGACTCAGTAACTTGAATAATTGGATTAAATGTTGAAATTTTTACTCCCATAGAATTCATAGCAGCAGGTATCCCTGCATATATAGTATAAAAATTAACTTTTAATTGAGAATTTGCAGTAGCTGTTATCAAACGAGCAGCATCAGCCCCCCAGTTCCCTGTAAGAACTGTATCTGCTCCACTAGCAGTAATTTTAGCTACATAAGGATTAAAGTCTAAAATTTTTCCAAACGGTACTATTAATTCATCCCCTACGATTTCAATTTGAGGAGCTCTTTCAGGAAGTAATCTTCTAGCTGCTGCCTGAAAAGATTGCCCGTAGGCATAATTTTGATTTAATAAGTAAACTTTTTTAATACTAGGGTCTTTATTCATTTGTGATATTAATGCAGCTACTTTCATATCTACGTTGGCATCAAATCTAAAATGATAAAAATTGCATAATTCGTTTGTGAAGGAGGTAGTCACAGCTGAGTGATTAAGAAATAAAATTTCCTTGCCTGGGTTTCTTTTATTATGTTTTCCTAACGTTTTTATAATATTTAATGCATGATTAGATCCAACACCTTGCGATACATATCTAATACCCTGGTCAATTACTTTTCTTAACTGTTGAATTGTTTTTTCGGCCATCATGGCATTATCATAAGCAATTATTTCAATATGTTTCCCACCTAAAACACCACCGGCTTTATTAATTCTATCTGCATGAAATTCTAAACCTTCTATCAGATCTAGTCCAATTGAAGCTACTGGTCCTGACATCGGTTCAATAACTGCTATTTTAATGGTATCTTCTGCTTTAGTAATAGAGGCATAAGATATTAAAGTAATAGACAGTAATAATATTTTTATAAAATTAGTTAACATTTTGAATTTCCTCCCTCATAATTAAAAACTTAGAGGCTCATACTACATTGGCTAATCTAAAGTTCAATACTTATTATTAATTTTTTTAAGGATTTTTTACTATGTTAATCAATAATTTATTTTCAGTTGAAGGTAAAGTAGTCTTAGTGACTGGTGGTTCTAGAGGAATAGGTGAAATGATTGCTGCTGGCTTTTGTGCCAATGGAGCCAAAGTATATATTTCTGCAAGATCAAAAGATATTGTGAAAAAGACAGCTAAGCGATTAACAAAACTATATGATTCTCAATGTATTGGAATAGAATCTGATATTTCTTCTATTGAAGGGGTAAAGAAGCTAGGTAATGAAATAAAAAATAGTGAAGATCATCTCGATATTTTAATAAATAATGCAGGAGCAGCTTGGGCTGCTCCTATTGAAGATTTTCCTGAAATAGGTTGGGATAAAGTTATGGACCTATGTGTTAAATCTATGTTTTTTCTTACGCAAAATTTATTACCTTTGCTATGTAAATCTGCAAATAAAGAAGATCCATCAAGAATAATTAATATAGGATCAATTGATGGAATTAATAATCCTGAATTTAAAAACTTTTCCTATAGTGCAGCGAAATCTGCCGTACATCATATGACACGGGTACTAGCAGCAGAATTAGTAAAAAAACATATTAATGTAAATGCAATTGCTCCTGGTCCGTTTCCAAGCAAGATGTTAGGTTCAGCAGTAGAATTTAATTATACAGAATTAGAACAAAAAAATCCAAGAGGACGAATAGGAACGCCAGAAGATATAGCGGGTCTAGCCATATTTTTATCTTCGAGAGCAGGAGCATATACAATAGGAGAAGTTATTACATGCGATGGAGGTTTAGTTGCCTCTGCAGGACATGATTTAAGTTAATTTTTTTTCTATATCACTTAGGTATTTATTAGCATCAATTTTGAAATAAGGATGCTTTTTAAGTTTTTTGAAATGTTTAATGGAAAGATTAAAAGATTTTGGTCCTAATTCGTTAATTATAGAATTTATTCCATTTTTAGGGTTATTTAAGGGAATAATTTCTCTATAAAATAATGAGAATTCACAAAAAAAGCATATATCGGCTAACGTAATATTTTTGGAAGTTATAAAACCATTTTTTTTATTTTCACGAAGAGCATTCTCAATACCTGTCATGTATGAAATATAAGCTTCTTTAGCTTCATTTCTTATAGTTTTGTTTACTGAATTATTGTTAATAGATAATAAATATTTTTGTGAAGATCGTGCAAAAATAAGTGAAGCATCAAGAAATCCATCTATTCGAGAACTTTCATAAGGAGTTGAACCATATAAAGTATTATTTTTAGTTTTAAGTCTTACAACTAATCGCATTATACTATTGGACTCGAATATACCAATTTTACCATCAGGACTAAATGCAGCTGGGATTGTTCCATAAGGTTGAGTAGCCAAAAAACTAGCTGTTTTGTAAAGCTTAATAGAAAAGCCAGTTCTGCCTTTTGTGGTCTTATCTGCTAGTTTCACTTTATCTTCTTTAGTTAATGGCCTTGCATCAAAATCCCATAACCAATCCTTTATTTCAGTTGGCTTTGTTCCTCTAAGCTCAATATTTATATCTAAAAATCTAGCTGCAATTGTAGACTTCCAAATTCTAGGTGTTGGTAAGTAACAAAATATTCTTAATAAAGGTTTAGTAGTTTTTACCATTTTTCTATGTCCGGTCTTAGTTCTACATCAAAAGACCAAGCAGATCTTGCTTGATGAGCAACATGGAATATTTCATTAGCTATATCTGTGGGTTTGCAAAAATAACTATCTTCTTTGTCTCCGGCAAAGATTGGCCTTGTTCTAGGTGTATCAATTGCAGCATCTACTAATACATAGGCCACATGCACACCTTTAGGCCCTAATTCTCTTGCTAATGATTGTGCTAATATTCTTTGAGCGGCCTTAGTAGGTGCAAAATATATAAAATCTGGTTTTCCTCTTAAAGCAGATGTGTTTCCTGTAACAATTATAGAGCCTAATTTATTTTCTATCATATTTGGAGCTAAGGCTCTTGCAAAGTATAATAAAGATTTTGTGTTAACATTAAAGTTTCTATCAAGTCTTTCAGGGTTATCGCTTAGAAAACTTCCTGCTAACCCGCCATCAGCAACGCCAGCAACTGCATTATGAATGAATATATTAGGATTACCAATATCCGATATAACTTTAGAACAAGTCTCAGAAATTTCAGTCATATTGGATACATCGCATTTGTATGCATATGAATTAGGTGTTTCTTTTTGTAGGCTATTTATAAAATCACTATTTCTCGCGAGCATTATAACTTTATAACCATTTTCAGAAAATTTTTTTACACTTGCTGTTCCTGTACCAGGGCCTACTCCAGCTATTAAACAAATTTTTCCTTTATCAGACATTTAATTTTCTCCATTAAGAAGTCTTATTTACTGTATCTAAGAAAGATTCTCTTTCCTTAAAGTTTTCATATATTTCTACTAAATTTTTTCTATTTTCTTTCCATTTTTCATCAGGAAATACATTGTCTAGAACAAGGCAAGCTAGACCAATAGTAACATGAAGCTTATTAAATGTGTTGCTGAAAGCATTTGATTGTTTTTCCAAAAGATCAAATGTTCTTGTAGATCTTCTTTGTTCGTGCTTAATCCCAGCAGGAAAATGAAATTCTGCTGGTTTGTATAATTTTTCTCGTGCTCTTGACACTATAGATTCTAGAGTTTGCGATGCTATTGTATCTAAAGCATATATTTGCCAATAGCTTTTTTCATCTTGTGGAATGAATTCTTTACTAGTACTTTGTTTTTCTAAATAATTACAGATAGCCATTGATTCAACTATCTTAAAACCTTCATTTGTTTCTAAGGTAGGAACCATTCCATTAGGGTTATGATCCATAATTAAGGCGTCTTCAGACCTTGTAGTAGTAATAACTTCTTCCATTTGGTCCATTAGACCTAGTTCTCTTGAAATAATTCTACATTTTCTAGCTATAGGTGATGTTACAGTATAAAATATTTTCATGATTTAGGAATACCTTTCTCTCTATTTATTTTTTGCCAAATTCCTTCAGCAGTAAATATCAATTTAGTTTCTAATGTTAGTTCTACTCTTATAAAAATTGCTTTTCTTCCT
>DQLC01000096.1 GCA_015660425.1 Alphaproteobacteria bacterium | reverse complement strand
TGTATATTTTCATTAGCTGGTATTTTAGATAGTGTAGAAAGTATACCATTTCAAATTAATTCATTATGGAATGATACTTTTGAGAAGGTCATGATGGCTGTCGTTTTAGCCTATTTCGGTGGGCGAACAACTGAAAAAGCAACTAGTATATATAAAAAGTAAAATCACATATTAATAAGTGATAATAAATAGAGTAATAATTAATTAAAATTCAATCAAATGAGTGAAAAAGGAAACAAAATTACAGAAAAAGAATTAAAAACTATTAAGGAACAACAACAAAAAATCCAAACAGTAGTTTTTGATCTAGGTGCATTAGAAGCTAAGAAATTTGAAATCGCTGTTGCATTAAAACAATTCAACGAAGCTTTAAACGGTACTAAAAAAGAATTAGAAGAAAAGTACGGTCAAGTAAATATTGATTTAAAAGACGGATCTTACGAAGAAATAGTAGAAGAAGTAGCCACTGAAGAAGTAAAGTAGGATGGACTCTATTATAAGGAAGATAAGTATAGGCGCGGACTATAAAAATGAAGCTATGCATTATTCTGTAGGACAACAAGTTTACGGAGGACATATAATACATAGTATTAGTTTAAGCATTGCAGATAATTCTTATAATATTTATATAAAAAAAGAGAAGGAGGTAATGCCATGGAAAAAGTTTAATTCCCATATGGCTATATCTGTTGAATATGATTTAGAATATTAATGAATAGTATATATGATTTTATTATAACCCCTAAAGAAGGTAGGTATAATAATGAAATTAAAATAGGTGATAAAAAACTTATTGTAAATGTTAATATAGAAGATCATAAATTAGTAAGCAGACATGCTATTATTAAATCAGTACCATTAGCATATTCTTTTAATTTAAAGGAAGGTGATGAAATAATTATACATCATAATATATTTAGAAGATGGTATGATGTAAGAGGAAATGAAAGAAATAGTAGTCAATATTTTAAAGAAGATTTGTATTTTTGTAAACCAAATCAAATTTATTTATATAAAAAAAATAAGAATTGGTTACCATTTATGAATAGATGCTTTATAATGCCTATTAAAGATATTAACCCTCTAACAACGGATTTAGAACAAAAATGTATAGGGATACTGAAAATAGGTAATGATGAGTTAAAAGCATCTAATATCAACCCAGGAGATTTGGTCGGTTATAAACCAGGTAGAGAATGGGAGTTTATTATAAATAATAAGCGAATTTATTGTATGAAATCAAATGATATTGTTATAAAGTATGAATACAAAGGAAACGAAGAAGAGTATAATCCAAGCTGGGCGAATAGCTGTTGAAGAGTTAATCAAAGTAGCTAGAGAACCTATTGTAGATTCTAATATGGATATTTCCGCAGATAGACTTAAAAATGCTGCAGCAACTAAGAAATTAGCTATATTCGATGCTTTCGAAATTCTAAATAGAATTGAAGAAGAAAAAAATATGTTAGAAGATAAACCTAAAGAAGCAGAGAAAGAAGAAGTGGCTTTTAAAGGGTTTGCAGAAAGGAGATCTAAATAATGTACGAACAAGTTTTATACAAAATAGTTGATGACCATATAAAGCCTAAGATTATAAATAGGATGAACCGTTATAGCAAATGGGAATATGGATATAACAAAGAGCATGATATTATAGTTATTAGTAGGACTGGTAAAATAGGTGAGATTTATGAAATACAAAACCTTAGAATAGCTTTACCAAAAAAAGAAACTCCAGTAGTTTTTGAAAATGATAGATGGACTAAAACTGCATATCCAAAAGTTCTAGCTAGAATTAAAACAGTATTTGACTGGAGAGGATATCCAGAAGACTTTAAAGAAAAATGGTTTGAATATATTGACGAAGAATTTAAAAGACGAGAGGAAGGCTTTTGGTATATTAATAAAGGTAAACCTACTTATCTTACTGGCACTCACTATATGTACTTGCAATGGAGTAAGATTGATGTTGGGGAAGCAGACTTTAGAGAAGCCAATAGATTATTCTTTATATTCTGGGAAGCTTGTAAAGCAGATAAACGGTGTTACGGAATTTGTTACCTTAAAAATCGTAGATCAGGATTCTCTTTTATGGCCTCAGGAGAGGTAATAAATCTAGCAACAATATCAAGTGATTCCAGATACGGAATATTATCTAAAACTGGACAAGATGCAAAAAAAATGTTTACTGATAAGGTTGTACCAATTTCAGTTAACTACCCTTTCTTTTTTAAACCGATCCAAGATGGTATGGATCGACCTAAAACAGAACTAGCTTATAGAGTACCAGCTTCTAAATTCACTAGAAGAAGTATTGAAGCAGGAAATGAAACAGCAGATTTACAAGGATTAGATACAACTGTTGACTGGAAAAATACTGGAGATAATAGTTATGATGGTGAAAAATTAAAACTATTAGTGCATGATGAATCTGGAAAATGGGAAAGGCCTAATAATATATTAAATAATTGGAGGGTTACAAAAACAACATTAAGATTAGGTAGTAGAATTATTGGTAAGTGCATGATGGGAAGTACATCAAACGCATTAGATAAGGGAGGTAGAAACTTTAAAAAATTATATGACAACTCAAATGTTACACAAAGAAACCGCAATGGACAGACTAGCTCAGGATTATATTCTT
>DQLC01000040.1 GCA_015660425.1 Alphaproteobacteria bacterium | reverse complement strand
CCTAAGAATCTAGCAACATTTGTTCCGCTAGGTCCGTTTGTTTGATAGGAATTCTCAGTTCCTGCTGCATGTGACTGACAATGTCCGCATGTCACGCTCATCAACTCCAACACAACTACTTTCCCACTATCTAAATAATTATATAAATTATGTGATGTTCCATTTATATCAGTAACTGTAAAATCTGGAGCATATCCTGTTCCAGCTAATAGGCCTGTTTGTGCATTTGCCAAAAATGTTAGACAAATTAGTAAAAGTGTTAATGTTTTTTTCATAGTTATCTTAATAAATTATTTCTGTATTTGTCGTAATACTTTGCTAAAATAAGCAAAAGAAATATTATTGCAAACTATTTATTAATATCTTAAACAAATTAATATCCTATTGCTTTAGTTAATTATTATTTTTGCACTCCATCTTTATAATATATGTTAAGAAGAATCTTTAAGATAATTATTTTATTTTTTTCAATTACTGCTTTTGCACAAGAAAACTATACAATTAGTGGATATGTTCAAGACGAATCATCAGGAGAGAATTTGATTGGTGTTTCTATTTATGATAAAGAAAACTATAAGGGAACGGCCAGTAATCAATACGGATTTTATTCCTTAACCTTAGAAGAAGGTAGCTATGAGATTATTTATTCATTTATTGGGTATAAATCCATATCCAAGACATTAAAACTCAATAAAAATATTAGATTAAATATATCATTAATAAATGATGCAATACTTACTGATGAAGTCATTGTGACGGGTGAAAGATTAGATAAAAATGTAACAAGCTCCAATATGAGTCAATCAAAGATTGAGGTTAATAATATTAAGCAGCTACCAGTAATACTAGGAGAAGTTGATATTATGAAAGCAGCACAACTCTTACCTGGCATACAGTCAGGTGGAGAAGGAAATTCAGGGCTTTATGTTAGAGGTGGTGGTCCTGATCAGAACCTAATATTACTTGATGAAGCAGTGGTGTATAATGCTGCTCATCTTTTCGGATTTTTTTCGGTATTTAATGCAGATGCGATAAAAGATATTAATATAATAAAAGGAGGTATGCCAGCTGAATATGGAGGAAGACTTTCTTCTGTTTTAGACATTACTATGAAGGATGGTAATAATAAAAAATATGAAGCGGATGGCGGAATTGGGTTACTATCATCAAGGCTAACAATTCAAGGCCCTGTTCAAAAAAATAAAAGCTCATTTATTGTTTCCGGAAGAAGAACTTATATAGATGTTTTATCTAAACCATTTATGCCTAAAGATAATGCTTTTAATGGTTCCGGTTATTATTTTTATGATTTAACTACAAAAATTAACTACCGAATTTCAGATAAAGATCGTTTGTATCTAAGTGGTTATTTTGGCCGAGATGTATTTAGTTTCGCCAATTCTGATAATGATATTGGAATAGAAATTCCTTGGGGAAATGCAACTACATCAATAAGATGGAATCATTTGTTTAATGATAAACTTTTTATGAATACCTCACTTATTTTTTCTGACTACCGCTTTGAGTTTAATATTAACCAACAGGATTTTGAACTAAAAATATTTTCTGGGATTAATGATTGGAACACTAAGGTTGATTTTCTTTATCAGCCCAATCAAAGACATACTGTTAAGTTTGGTCTCAATTATACGTATCATGAATTTACTCCAGGTAATGCTTCTGGCAAATCAGGTGAAGTAGTTTTTGAAGCTGATGAGATATTTAAACAATATTCTAATGAAGGGGCTTTGTACTTATCAGATGACTTTGAAGTTACTGATGCTTTAAAAATACATGCAGGATTACGCTATTCCTCATTTCAGCATAGTGGCTATATAAGTTTCCGTGATTATGTAAAAAATGAATTCTCAGTTAGTGATGATAATTACAGACATATTGAACCAAGACTATCGTTTAGGTATAGATTATCTACTACAAGTTCTATAAAAGGAGCTTATACTCAGAACTATCAATATATTCATTTAGCTTCAACTTCTAGTGTAAGCTTGCCAACAGATCTTTGGGTGCCAAGCTCCTCAGGTATTGAGCCAAAGTTTTCTGATCAATACGCTATAGGGTATTTTAAGAATCTGAACGATAATATGTATGAAACTTCTATTGAGGCTTATTACAAAGAGATGACAAACCTTTTAGAATATAAAGAAGGTGTTTTGCCAGAAGATAATACTAATTCAAGCAGTGATGATGCTTTTGCCTTTGGTGATGGCGATTCATATGGAATTGAAGTGCTTCTAAAAAAGAATAAGGGAAAAACAACTGGATGGATAGGGTATACCCTATCTAAAACAACTAAATATTTTGATCAGGTAAATGAGGGCATTGCTTTTCCTGCAAAATACGACAGAAGACATGATCTGTCTATTACTGCTACTCATAAATTATCAAATAAATGGACGCTAAGTAGTATTTTTGTTTACGCAACAGGTAATGCAATTACACTTCCAACCGAAAGATATATGATAAGTGGAAATATCTACACAGAATACACATCTAGAAATGGCTTTAGAATGGACCCTTATCACAGACTTGATATAGGAGCAACTTACACGCCTAAGAAAAAGAAGAATTATCAATCATCATGGAATTTTTCTATTTATAATGTTTATAGTAGAAAGAACCCTTATTTTATTTACTTTGCATTAGAACCAAATGATGGAGAAGAAGGAAGTTTTGAAGATGGTAATGTAACGCCAAAAGCATATCAAGTATCAATATTCCCAATCTTACCATCAATTACTTGGAATTTTAATTTTTAATTATGAAAAACTGGTTATTTCTTATTACCTTAATATTTGTCTCATGTCAAGAAGAAATAACTCTTGATTTATCACAAGCGGAAGATAGGCTTGTAGTGGAAGGGAGTATTGAGCCTGGTTTTCCTCCTTATGTATTATTAACTAAAAATCAAGGTTATTTTGATCCAATTAACCAAGAGACTTACGCTAATTTATTTGTTAATGATGTCGATTCAGTTAAGGTTTGGTACTATAATGATAATGGGGAGAAAGAAATGAAGATGCTTCAACAAATACCAGGAATAGATACACTAAATCTACCTCCTATTTATACTGACCTTAATTATACTCCTAATAATTATAACTTTAGTCAAGCGGGAATAACTTATTATCTTGAAATACAATGGAATAATCAATTAATTACATCAGAAACTACAATACCAGAACCAACACCTTTAGATTCCCTGTGGGTAGAGCAGAGTGAAACAGCTGATAAAGATTTTAAATGTGATATAAGAGCTATATATTCAGATCCATCTGATGAGCAGAATAATATATTGATAAAAAGCAGAAGGATACAACATTATGAACGCAATAAAGAAGACACTACATTATGTGAAGTTGAAAACAATGCAGACTTCCCATTGAAATTAATAGATGCTGGATCAGACATCTTAATTAATGGACAATCCTTTGAGACCTATTTTCCAAGACCAGGTAAAAATGGCTTCCCTACCGGAAAGTACAATGCTTATCATACTAAAGTGTGTGATGGGGATACTTTAGAATTTAAAGAGGACATAGTTTTAATTAAATTTTGTCAAATAGATGAGTCTTCAATGAAATTCTGGAGGAGTTTAGTTCGCCAATTTGGAACTAATGGAAATCCATTTGCTGAACCTATGAATCTTGTAAGCAATATAAATAATGGCTTGGGTATTTGGACAGGATATGGTGCGGTGTATTATAAAGTTCCGATTATAAAAGACACGGTTATTAATCAAGAATATTCACCAGAAATCATAGATATATTTTAATTTTACCAAAAAAAAGAATAATGAATACAGAAATTGAGAAAATTGAATGCCTAATTATTGGTTCAGGTCCTGCAGGATATACGGCAGCAATTTATGCAGCAAGAGCTGATATGCATCCGGTTGTAATTCAAGGATTACAACCAGGCGGGCAACTTACTACTACTACTGATGTAGATAATTATCCTGGCTATAAGGACGGTATTACAGGTCCTGAAATGATGGAAGATTTTAAGGCTCAAGCAGAAAGGTTCGGTACAGATACAAGATGGGGAATGGTTACAAAAGTAGATTTTTCTGAGCGCCCATTTAAAGTAGAAATTGATAAAAAAACCAATGTATTGGCCGAAACGGTAATTATAGCAACAGGTGCTTCTGCCAAATGGTTAGGTATGGAGGATGAAAAACGATTAAGTGGTTATGG
>DQLC01000081.1 GCA_015660425.1 Alphaproteobacteria bacterium | reverse complement strand
TATTTAGACAATTTCCCTAAACCATCTTCTGCAGCTGTTAACCACAAATCTTCGATAGCAGTTCTATTAGTATTCACTCTAATTGAGTGACATCCTAACTTAGCTGCTGCATCAACCCATTTTTTATGTCTTTCAACAGCATTATCTCTAACCTTTTCATCGGGATGTGCTAAGTCACCTTCCTCATCTATCATAATAAGTAAACATTTTACCTGATTTTTAGACAAATTAATTCCAATAGAATCAATGGTGTTGTCAAAGCCAATTTCTTTAATTTTCTTAGAATAAAGTTCTGAAACTAATTCTACTGCATTAAATCCAAGATCTTTAGCTTCCTTAGGGAAATCTAATGGATTTGCGCCATTTTTTACCATCTTATTTAATGACCATTGGGCTAATGATATTTTAAAAAAAGGATTAGGTAGTTCAATTTTTTTCTTTTGATTATCACAAGAAAAAACTACTAATAGAGAAAAGAAATAAAGAAAATAATAATACTTGCTCTTCATGAAAATTCTATTTTAAAATTGTATAGTGATTTTTGTATATTGTGGTATACAATACTATCTAGTTTTGCAAATTAATTAATTTAGATAGGATTAACAATTTTAAATTTAAACTATATTAAAATGATTGACCAACAGTATGATGCTATTGTAATTGGAACAGGTATTACAGGGGGATGGGCTGCTAAAGAACTTTGTGAAAATGGGTTAAAAACTCTTGTTCTTGAAAGAGGTAGGATGATTAAACATATTGAAGATTATCACACTGCACATCTAGATCCATGGGATATGCCTAATGGTGGAAGAATTACTAAAGAAATCAAAGAAAGAAAATTTAAACAGCACAGAACTGGTTATGTTACTGATCCTGTTTGTGAACATTTTTTTGTAGATGACATTAAACATCCCTATAATGAAGTTAGACGTTTTGATTGGATTAGAGGATATCATGTGGGTGGAAAATCATTAGTGTGGGGGCGTCAAAGCTATAGACTTAGTGATATAGATTTTGAGGCTAATGAAAAAGATGGAACTGCTATAGACTGGCCTATTAGATACAAGGATATTGCTCCATGGTATAGTCATGTCGAAAAATATATTGGAGTCTCAGGTGAAAATCTAGGATTACCTCAATTACCTGATAGTGAATTCTTAAAACCTTTGCCTTTAAATTGTATTGAAGAGGATTTTAGAGTTTCAGTAGCTAAAAATATGAATGACAGAGTAGTTACTCCCGCTAGAGTTGCCCATATAACTGAAGGCACAAAGCCAGGTCTTGGAAGAAGCACTTGTCAATATAGAAATAGATGCATGAGAGGGTGTCCTTATGGAGCATACTTTAGTAGTAATTCATCAACTCTTCCTGCTGCAGATGCTACAGGAAATATGACTTTAAGACCACATTCAATTGTACATAAAATAATATATGACGAAAAAACCAAAAGCGCTTCTGAAGTAGAAGTAATTGATGGAGAGACAAAACAAAAACATAAATTTAAAGCAAAAATTATTTTCTTATGTGCATCAACTATACCTTCTACGTCAATTTTAATGCAATCAACTTCTAAAAGATTCCCAAAAGGACTGGGGAATGACAGTGGTGAGCTAGGTCATAATATAATGGATCATCACTTTGTAGTGGGCGCTTCTGCTAAGATTAAAAATTTTAAAGAAAAGTATGACAAAGGAAGAAGACCAGGAGGAATATATATACCTAGATTTAGAAATATTGGTGGAAATTCAAATTCTAAAGATTTTATAAGAGGCTATGGATATCAAGGTGGTGCTTGGAGAAATAGTATGTCAGAAGTTGTAGCTGAATTGAAATACGGCCCTAAATTAAAAGAAGAAATATTAAAACCTGGTGGATGGAGAATTGGAGTAACAGGATTTGGAGAAACATTGCCTGACCACAATAATAAAATGTATCTAGATTATGATAAATTAGATGAATGGGGGCTTCCTACTGTTACTTTTGATGCTGATTTTGGCGAAAATGAATTAGCTATGAGAAAAGATATGAAAGATCAAGCAGTAAAAATGTTCAAATCTGCAGGTTATAAAGATGTTGTAGGCTATGACAGTATTGATTCTAGAGCAATGGGGCTTGGAATTCATGAAATGGGAACTGCTAGAATGGGGCATGATCCCAAAACATCAGTATTAAATAAATACAACCAAATTCATGCTTGTAAAAATGTGTTTGTTACTGATGGATCTTTTATGACTTCATCTGCATGTCAAAACCCATCACTAACATATATGGCATTTACAGCAAGAGCTGCTAACTATGCTTCAGAACAATTTAAAAACGGAAATTTATGAAACGTAGAGATGCATTAAAAAATATTGGACTTTCAGCTGGTTTGATTATTGCTACACCTTCTGTTATAAGTTTATTAAATAGCTGTAATACTAATCCTAATAATTGGAGGCCAATCTTTCTTAACAAAGAGCAAGCTAAGGTGTTAATGGATATAGTTGATGTAATTATACCTAAGACGGATACTCCTTCTGCAAACGAAGTAAATGTTGTTGAATTTCTTGATAAATACTATAAAGAAATTTTAGATGATAATAGACAAAAATGGCTAAAGGAAACATATGTGTCATTATTAAATCTAATAAAATCAAATTACAGTGATACTATCAATGATTTAACTGAAGATAATTATAAAGATTTATTAGATAATCATATGATCCTCAATGGAGAATCAAATGATATTTCAGAGTTATTAAAAAATATAAAATCTGATACTATATGGGCTTATAAAATTAGTGAATTTGTTGGTGAAAATGTCCTAGCATATGATCCAATACCTGGTGTTGCATATTGCGGTGATCTTCAAGAGCTTACAGGTGGAAAATCTTGGTCATTATAATAAAAGATGAAGAATATCTATTACATATTATCTATAATTACTATAAGTTTAATTTTAACTTGTTCAAATACAACAAAAAATCAGGAAACATCAGTGGCTGTGGAAAACAATACACTTACTGAAAAAGAAACTGCTGAAGGATGGATTCAACTTTTTAATGGTAAAAATCTTGAAGGCTGGGAAGTAAAGATCAATGGGTTTGCTTCAGGAGAAAATGCATTCAATACATTCAAAGTGAAAAACAATTCACTTGTTGTATCCTATGAAAATTATGATCATTTTAAAGACTATTTTGGACATATTTTCTATAAAAACTCTTATTCTAATTATAGACTTAGGTTGGATTACAGGTTTGTTGGCGATCAATGTAAAGGTGGAGAAGGATGGGCAACAAAAAATAGTGGTGTAATGATTCATTCTCAGTCACCTGAAAGCATGGAAAAAGATCAAGAGTTTCCAGTTTCAATAGAAGTACAACTTCTGGGTGGAATACAAAAACCTTGGAAAAGACCTACTGCAAACTTATGTACACCAGGAACTCATGTTAATATTAATAACAAATTAGTAACTACTCATTGCATTTCTTCATCCTCAGAAACATACTACGGAGAAGAGTGGGTAAATCTTGAAATTGAAGTGCACAATGATTCTATCATTAAACATTATATAAACAGTAAGGAAGTTTTCTCCTATACTAATCCAATAATCGGAGGTCAGTACAATACGTTAAAAAACAAAAAGGGAGAGAAACTAAAAGAGGGATATATTTCTCTTCAAAGTGAAAGTCACCCGATAGAATTTAGGAATATAGAATTACTTATTCTACAATAAATTTTCCTTTCATCATTGCATAATGTCCTGGAAAACTACATATAAAATCATATACTCCTTCTTTTGGAGGTAAAAATTCAATAGTAGTTTCTTGACCTCCTCCAATCATATCAGTATACACAATAACTTCATTTGATTCAACTGGAATATATTGATTTTTACTTGCCATTGCAGCCTTATTAGCAAATTCTAGTATGTCTACCTTCTTTTTAAGTAAGACAAAATTATGCCCCATTAGCTGTACGTCTAATTTTCCAATATGCTTAAGTGTTAATTTTACTACTTTACCCTTTTTAACAATAATTTCACGAGTATTAAATTTCATATAATCATCTGATGTAATTACAATTTTAGTTACATCATTTTCAACACTACAGCTAGTTAG
>DQLC01000039.1 GCA_015660425.1 Alphaproteobacteria bacterium | reverse complement strand
GCATAAAACATGCTTATAATTAATAGTAATAAGTTAATTTAATTAAAAGGAGTAGAATTATGAAAAAACTAAAAATATTAATTGCCGTTTTAGCTATAACTATTATTTCATCTATTAGTATAGCTGCTGATACTATTAAGGTAGGAGTACTTCATTCATTATCAGGAACGATGGCTATTAGTGAAACTACACTAAAAGATACTGTTCTTATGATGATTGAAGAACAAAATAAGAAAGGAGGTTTACTAGGTAAGAAATTAGAAGCAGTTGTCGTAGATCCAGCATCTGATTGGCCATTATTTGCTGAGAAGACCAGAGAATTATTACAGGTTCATAATGTAGATGTTATTTTTGGCTGCTGGACTTCTGTTTCAAGAAAGTCTGTGCTCCCGGTCCTTGAAGAATTAAATGGTTTACTATTTTATCCTGTTCAATATGAAGGAGAAGAGTCATCGAAAAATGTATTCTATACAGGAGCTGCTCCAAATCAACAAGCTATTCCAGCAGTCAACTATTTTATGAATGAATTAGGTGTAGAAAGATGGGTATTGGCTGGAACTGATTATGTATATCCTAGAACTACAAATAAGATTTTAAAAGAATATCTTATGAGTAAAGGTGTAGCAGAAAAAGATATAATGGTAAATTATACACCATTTGGTCATTCAGATTGGCAAACCATTGTTGCTGACATAAAGGTTTTTGGCTCAACAGGAAAGAAAACTGGAGTTATTTCAACTATTAATGGTGATGCAAATGTACCTTTCTATAAAGAATTAGGAAATGTTGGAATTGACGCAACAGATATTCCAGTAATTGCTTTCTCTGTAGGAGAAGAAGAATTGGCAGGCTTAGATACAGGACCATTAGTAGGGCATTTAGCAGCTTGGAATTATTTTATGAGTTCAGAGTCTGAGGAAAATGATGCTTTTATTACAGCTTGGCATAAATTTACTGGTAATGATAATAGAGTAACTAATGACCCTATGGAAGCTACAGTAATAGGATTTAATATGTGGGCAAAAGCAGTTGAAATATCAGGTACAACTGATGTGGATACAGTTAGGCCTGCAATGTATGGATTAACTGTACCAAATTTGACTGGTGGAATAGCAGTTATGAATACTAATCATCATTTAACAAAACCAGTTTTAATTGGAGAAATATTAGATGATGGGCAATTTGAAATTGTATATGAAACACCTGCTGGTGTAATTGGTGATGCTTGGACAGATTTTCTTCCAGAATCAGCTAATTTAGTAGCAGATTGGACACCTCCTATTTCATGTGGAAATTACAATATCAAAACTGGTAAATGCTCAGGTCAGAATTATTAATTTTAATATTTAAAATTAATAATTAGATCAACATGAAATTTTTTGTAAGGCTGCTAATATTTATATTAATATTATTTAATGCGAGTAATAACGTTTATGCTGATAATATTGATGAAATATTATCAGCTTTACAGAAGTCAAATTTTTCTGAAAAAGAAGAACTTATAACTAAGCTGGGAAACATACAAACAAATAAATCTTTAAAAGTTTTAAAATCGTTAGAAAAAGGAATTCTATATTATATTAAAAAATCAAAGATAAATGTATTTGCTAAAAAGGTTGATAAAAAATATGAATTAACAGATATAACCTCTGGCAAAAATATTGGTTTAATAAAAAAAAATAAAATAAAGAGAATAAGTTTAAATAATAAATTACGTAAATACACCAGAACTATAATTGCAAAATCTTCTTTACTTTCTGATAATAAAAATATGCGAATTGAAGCAGCAAAAACTATTTTTGAGAGTAACTCAATAGAATTGCTTCCTTTAATTAGTCAAGCTTTAAAAAATGAAAAAAATAAAAATGTTATAAAAGAACTATTAAAAACTCAAGCTAGTTTATCATTACTTTCTGGTGATAAACTATTAATAAATAAAAGTTTAGATTATTTAATGAAGACTACAGATCCAGAAATTATTTCTGTAGTTAATCAATTTATAGAGAAATATAAAACTGAAGATTCATATAAAGAAGAAATTATCAAAGCAAATAATTTATTAAATAAAATTAATAGCGATATAAAATTATATAAACTTATAGAAAATTTATTTTTTGGTTTAAGTCTAGGATCTGTTTTATTTATTGCAGCTGTTGGATTAGCTATTACATTTGGGGTGATGGGCGTAATAAATTTGGCACATGGTGAAATGATTATGATTGGTGCTTATACTACTTATGTTATCCAACTTATCTTTCCACAGCTTATAGAATATTCACTATTTATTGCTTTGCCATTTGCTTTTTTGGTGACGGGATTAATAGGTGTTGTAATTGAAAGATTAGTAATTAGGTATCTTTATGGAAGGCCACTAGAAACTTTATTAGCTACTTTTGGTATATCATTAATTTTACAGCAGTTAGTACGAAGTATTTTTTCACCTATAAATATGCCAGTTACTACTCCTCAGTGGATGAGTGGCATGCTTAATATCCATCCTGCATTATCATTAGCTTATGGAAGGCTATATATTATAGCCTTTAGTATATCTATTTTTATAGCCTTATTAATTTTATTAAGAAAATCTCATTTTGGTATAGAAATAAGAGCTGTTATGCAAAACAGACCTATGGCTCGGGCAATGGGTATTAAAACTAATTGGATAGATTCTATGACTTTTGGATTAGGGTCAGGGATAGCTGGTATTGCAGGAGTAGCGCTATCACAAATAACCAATGTAGGCCCAAATCTCGGACAAAGTTATATTATAGATTGTTTTATGGTCGTTGTCTTTGGAGGTGTTGGAAATATATGGGGAACATTATCGGGAGCATTTTTGCTTGGAGTAGGAAATAAATTTTTAGAACCATACTCAGGGGCAGTTTTAGCAAAGATTATTACTTTAATTTTCTTAATAGTATTTATTCAAAAAAAACCTAAGGGAATGTTTGCACTTAAAGGTAGAGCTGCGGAAATAAATCAATGATATCTAATTTTATAATTTTAAATATATTAAGAGGAGATATAAGAACAAAAGCTTTTTTATTGATCTTATTATTTATAGCTATAATTGTACCATTATTAAATATTTATGTTCCTGCAGGTAGTTTTTTTCATTTAACGGACTATCATATTAGTTTATTTGGCAAGTATTTAACTTATGGATTGCTTGCATTATCATTAGATTTGATATGGGGCTATTGTGGTATATTAAGTTTAGGTCATGGAGCATTTTTTGCTTTAGGAGGATATTGTATAGGTATTCATTTTATGCGAGAAATTGGACCAAGAGGAGTTTATGGAGATCCAATTTTACCAGATTTTATGGTTTTTTTAAATTGGAGTGATCTTCCTCTAGCATGGTATGGCTTTGATAGCTTTAGTTATACATTATTAATGATTATTATAGTGCCTGGATTACTAGCTTTTATTTTTGGTTGGTTTGCATTCAAATCACGAGTAAATGGTGTATACTTTTCTATTATTACTCAGGCAATGACATATGCTTTAATGTTAGCATTTTTTCAAAATGATTTTGGTTTTGGAGGTAATAATGGCTTAACAGATTTTAAAGATGTTTTAGGGTTTTCATTGCAAAATCATACTACTAAAATATTTTTATTTCTATTATCTGTTTTAGCTTTGGCAATAGGATATTTAGTATCTAATAGTCTTGTTAATTCTCATTCTGGTGTCGTATTAAAAGGAATAAGAGATCAAGAAGATAGATTGCGGTTTTTAGGATATCGGGTTGAGAATTACAAATTATGTGCTTTTGTTGTCTCCGCAATGTTAGCTGGTATTGCTGGAGCATTATATGTTCCTCAAGTAGGTATTATAAATCCTGGAGAGTTTGCTCCTTTAAAGTCTATAGAAGTAGTTGTATGGGTTGCTTTAGGAGGTCGTGGGACATTATTTGGGGCTATCCTTGGTGGAGTAATAGTAAATTTAGCAAAATCTTACTTTACAGTAAATTTTCCAGAAATTTGGTTGTATTTTTTAGGAGGATTATTTGTTCTTGTAACATTATTTCTTCCAAATGGGCTTGTGGGCGTTATTAAAAAAATATTTGTATTTATAAAAAATAAAAAGGAAAAATCATTTTGACTAGTTTACAAAATAAAATGATGGGCTCTATTTTATATATAGATGGAGTTACTGTAGATTTTGATGGTTTTAAAGCTTTAAATAATTTATCTTTTACAGTGGCTCCTAATACTCTTCAAGCCATTGTGGGGCCAAATGGTGCTGGAAAAACAACCTTTATGGATGTAGTTACTGGCAGGACTAAGCCTACACAAGGAAGAGTTATTTTTAAAGAAAATATAAATTTATTTAAATATGATGAAACATCTATAGTTGACTTAGGAATAGCGAGAAAATTTCAAAAACCATCTATTTTTCCAAATCATACAGTTATGAAAAATTTAGAATTGGCTGCTTATAAAAATAAAAGTATATGGAGTTCAACTTTTTATAGAAAAATAAATAACAATTTACATTTAATAGAAGATATTGCTAATCAAATTAATTTAGATAGCTTTTTATATGAACAAGCAGGTTCATTATCACATGGACAAAAGCAATGGCTAGAAATAGGTATGCTTTTGTCCCAAGAATGTGATGTACTAATGTTAGACGAACCTGTAGCTGGAATGACAGATGAAGAAACATATAAAACATCTAATTTATTCAAAAAAATAGCTAAAGAAAGATCATTGATTGTTATTGAGCACGATGTTGATTTTGTTCAATCTTTAAACTGTCATGTAACAGTATTACACGAAGGGGCAGTATTAGCTGAAGGTCAAATGAAAGACCTTAAAAATAACTCTTCTGTAATTGAAGTATATTTGGGAAGATAAAATGTTAGAAGTTAAAAAAATAAATTTATCTTATGGAGAAAGTAATGTTTTATTTGATATGTCCATAAAGGCTGAAGCAGGAAAAATTACTACTATTCTCGGTAGAAACGGAGTGGGAAAAACAAGTTTATTAAAGTCTATTATAGGATTAGAAAATATAAAATCTGGAAGTATTTATTTAAATAAATTAAATATAACAAACTTATCTTCTCCACTAAGAGCAAGTTCTGGTGTGGGATATGTCCCGCAAGGTCGAGAAATTTTTTCTTTATTAACTGTAGAAGAAAATTTACAAACAGGTTTCTCAGTTTTAAAGAGGCGAGATAGAAAAATACCAAAATATATTTATGATTTATTCCCTATTTTAAGGGAGATGAAGAATAGAAGAGGAGGGGATTTATCAGGAGGGCAACAACAACAGCTAGCTATAGCTAGAGCTTTAGTAATGAAGCCAAAACTTTTACTTTTAGATGAACCTACTGAAGGTATTCAACCATCTATTATTAAACAAATTGGTGAGGTTATAAAATATTTAGCTTCAACAGAAAAAATAGGTATAATATTAGTTGAGCAATATTTTGATTTTGCGAGACATCTTTCAGATAATTATTATGTCTTAAATAAGGGTAAAATAGTATTATCAGGAAAAGGTAAAGAGATGAATAAAAAGAAAGTCCAAAGCTATCTTACAGTCTAAAGAAAAAAAATTGCAGAGGGCAAATGGTACTCTAGATATTTCATTTTTTAAAAATGAAATTAGTAGCTTGCATTATACCACTCCATTAAGGGCGTTTTCTAACGATGATGGCAATTATGACATAGCTGCGGCAGCAATAGTTAATACTTCAGGGGGGGTAGTTTCTGGTGATACGCATAAAGTAAATATTACTGTAAATAATAATTGTAAGGTTATGATTTTTTCTCAATCTGCGGAAAAAATTTATAAAAGTTTAAATAATAATGAAGCAAATATCACTAATGTAGTAAAAGTTGGAGAAAATAGTTGGTTAGAATGGTTGCCACAAGAGACAATATTATTTGAAAATTCAAGATTAAAAAGAAATTTAAAAATTTATTTAAGTAAAAACTCTGAATCATTAGTTGGAGAAATAGTTGTATTAGGTAGACTCGCAAAAGGTGAGTTTACGAATAATGTCTTTTTTAAAGACTCTATATCTATTTATAAAAACTCTAAAATACAATGGTTAGATATTGTATTGTTAAATGATGAATTAAATAATGCAAGAAAATCAATTACCAGATTAAGCGGAGCGAATTGTTTTTTTACTATTGTACTTTCTAGTGAGAATGTAGAAAAATATGAACAAATTATTTATAAATTTATTAAATACAATATATTAGATGCTACTATAAGTTTAACGATAATACATGATAATTTAGTTATTAGAGCTCTTAGCAAAGAACCTTTATTATTGAGAAAAATATTTGCAAAAATTTGGATTTTTATAAGATCAGATATAAAAAAATTACCTCCCTCTATGCCAAAATTGTGGTGGGTATGAATTAAATTATAAGGAAAATGCTATATGAAACTTACTCCGAGAGAAAAAGATAAATTACTAATATCAGTGGCTGCTGAAGTAGCAAGAAAAAGATTAAAAAGAGGTGTTAAATTAAATTATCCTGAAGTTATAGCTATAATATCTGATTATGTTGTAGAGGGAGCTAGAGATGGTCGTAGGGTAAGTGATTTAATGTCATCTGGAGCAGAAATTATAACTAAAGACCAAGTGATGGAAGGAGTTGATAGTATGATTAAAGATATTCAGGTAGAAGCTACCTTTCCTGACGGAACAAAATTAGTTACGGTCCATAACCCTATAAAGGAGAAGTAAAATGAAGCCAGGAGAGTATATTTTGTTAGAGCAGGAAATTATATTAAATGCAGGTTCATCTTCTAATCAATTATTAATAGAAAACACTGGGGATCGTCCTATTCAAGTTGGATCACATTTTCATTTTTATGAAGTAAATGAATTCTTAAATTTTGATAGAGAGCAGGCTTATGGAAAAAGACTTAATATTGCTTCAGGAACAGCAATAAGATTTGAACCAGGTCAAGCTAGGGAAGTAGAATTAATTCCTTATGCGGGAAATAGAATAGTTTATGGTTTTAACTCTTTAATTAATAATAATTTAAAAAAGGGTTAGACATGGTAAAATCAATCAATAGAAAATCATATGCATCAATGTATGGGCCAACCATAGGCGATAAAATTAGATTAGCTGATACTGAATTATTTATAGAAGTTGAGAAGGATTTTACCAATTATGGTGAAGAGGTTAAATTTGGTGGAGGTAAGGTAATTAGAGATGGAATGGGTCAAAGCCAAATTAGCAATGCAAAAGGTGCAGTTGATACAGTTATTACTAATGCAGTAATTTTAGATCATTGGGGTATTGTTAAAGCAGATATAGGAATAAAGAATGGTTATATATTTAAAATTGGTAAGGCCGGTAATCCAGATGTACAATCAAATGTAGATATAATAATTGGGCCAGGAACAGAAGTAATTGCGGGAGAAGGTAAAATTGTTACCGCTGGCGGTATAGATGCCCATATCCATTTCATAAGCCCACAGCAAATTGAAGAAGCATTATGTTCAGGAATAACAACAATGCTTGGAGGAGGGACAGGACCTGCAGAAGGAACAAATGCAACCACTTGTACTCCTGGGCCTTGGCATATTTCTAAAATGCTCCAAGCTGCAGATGCTTTTCCTGTAAATTTAGGTTTTTTTGGAAAAGGAAATACTTCAAAACCTGAAGCATTAATTGAGCAAGTTGAAGCAGGAGTTTGCGGTTTAAAACTTCATGAAGATTGGGGTACTACTCCATCAGCAATTGACACATGTCTGGATGTAGCAGAAAAATATGACATTCAAGTTGCAATTCATACAGATACCTTAAATGAATCTGGATTTGTAGAAAATACTACAAAAGCATTTAAAGGACGGTGTATACATGCTTTTCATACAGAAGGTGCGGGAGGTGGGCATGCGCCTGATATAATTAAATTGGTAGGAGAAAAAAATGTATTACCTTCTTCTACTAATCCTACACGCCCTTATACTATTAATACAATAGATGAACATTTAGATATGCTTATGGTTTGTCACCATTTAGATTCTCGTATTCCAGAAGATGTTGCATTTGCAGAGAGTAGAATTAGGGCTGAAACAATTGCAGCGGAAGATATTCTTCATGATTTGGGTGCGTTTTCTATGATTGCATCAGATAGTCAAGCCATGGGAAGAGTTGGTGAGGTGATTATTCGTACATGGCAAACAGCAGCAAAAATGAAAATCCAAAGAGGTAATTTACCTGAAGATAATAAGGGGAACGATAATTTTAGGTGCAAAAGATATATAGCTAAATATACTATTAATCCAGCAATAACGCATGGAATTTCTAATAAGGTTGGATCATTACAAGAAAATAAACTTGCGGATATTGTGATTTGGGAGCCAGCTTTTTTTGGAGTAAAACCTGAAAAAATTATAAAAGGCGGAGTCATAAACAATGCGTTAATGGGTGACCCTAATGCATCTATCCCTACGCCACAACCTGTTCATTATAGACCAATGTTTGGTCAATTTGGTAGTGCATTATTTAATACAAGTATAACATTTGTTTCTCAAATTTCTAAGGATAATTCAATACAGGATCAGTTAGGTTTAAATAAATTAATTGAACCAGTAATAGGGACTAGAAATATATCAAAAGATAGTATGTTGTTAAATAACTATACTCCTGTAATACAAGTAGATTCTGAAACTTATGAAGTTAGAGCTGATGGAGTTTTGTTAACATGTGAGCCTGCTGAAGTTTTGCCTATGGCACAAAGATATTTTTTATATTAATTAAGGGAATATTATGAATATAAAGTCGTGGCGTAAAAAAGGTGAGTGGCCAATAGATAAGGCTAAATATACTATTACTCTAGACGCTTCAGATAGACTATGCAGAAGAAAAAATCTTATATTAGATAATGGAAAAAAAGTCTTCATTGCTTTAGATAAAGTTGTAAATTTTAAAGATAGTGATGCATTAGAGCTTGAAAATGGCGAATGGATAAGAATTAATGCATCTACAGAGAAAGTAATAGATATAAATACAAATGATAATGAACATCAATCATTGTTAGCATGGCACTTGGGCAATCGACATCTAGCTATGCAAATAATTAATGAAAACACAATGAGGATAGAATATGATCATGTCATTTTGGACATGTTAATAGGTTTAAATGCTAAAGTTAATGTTATAGAAGATATATTTGAGCCTGAATTAGGTGCATATGGTTCACATAATCACTGAGGTGTGATGAATAAAGAAAATAAAAATGATAAAATAAATAAGAGTTTATTTTATTTATTAACTTGGTTTTCTCCTAGCTATCCCATAGGCTCCTATGCCTATTCTCATGGCCTTGAATATGCTGTTGAAAGTAAAGTTATTAAAGATTTATCAGACTTATCTTACTGGATTAGTGATTTTTTATGTTTTGGAAGTGGTTATAATGATGGAATATTAATTTCATGCGGATATAATGCTGTAATAAATAAAGATCTAAATGAATTAGAAAAGATCTCTCAGGTAGCAAAAGCATATAAGTCTTCAAAAGAAATTGCATTGGAATCAAATCAGCAAGGTATTTCTTTTGCTCATGCGGTATCTTCTTCACTTAGCTCAAATAAGTTTGATGATTTAATAAAGATTATTAATAACAATATTTCTTTTCCATTAGTTGTGGCTTGTGCAGGAGCAACATGCGAAATAAGTAAATTAGATTTAATTAGTGCTTATTTACATGCTTTTGTTTCTAATATTATTTCATCAGCTTTGAGGTTAATGTCTATTGGCCAGACAGAATCTCAAATTTTACTTTTAAAATTTAAAAAGGAGGTTGAATTGTTAACAAATAAAATCATTTTAAAAACAATGAATGATTTAGGTTCTTCAGTTTTAATTGGAGAATGGTCTTCTGCAAATCATGAAAAACAGTATTCTAGATTGTTTAGATCATGAGTTTGCCATTAAGAGTAGGTATTGGCGGTCCAGTTGGAACAGGTAAAACGGCACTTGCCGTAGCTTTATGTAAAAAGTTGTACCCTAAGTATGATTTGGCAGTTATCACTAATGATATTTATACAAAAGAAGATGCAGAGTTTATAACTAGAGCAGGAGTTTTACCGAAAAATAGAATTCAGGGAGTTGAAACTGGTGGTTGTCCTCATACCGCTATAAGGGAAGACGCTTCAATGAACTTGGTTGCAGTTTCAGATATGAAGATTAAATTTTCTAAGCTTGAAATAATTTTAATTGAATCTGGAGGCGATAATTTAGCTGCAACATTTTCTCCAGAACTAGCGGATATTACAATTTACGTAATTGATGTTTCTGCAGGAGAAAAAATACCAAGAAAAGGAGGGCCTGGCATAACTAGATCTGATTTATTTGTAATCAATAAAATTGATTTAGCACCAATGGTGGGAGCTAGTTTAGAGGTTATGGAAAGAGATACTTTAAAAATGAGAGGAAAAAAACCATTTGTTTTTAGTAATTTAAAGACAGGCGTCGGACTAGATACTATTTCAAATTTTATAATAAGTAATGCGGGTATATAATAATTATTTATAAAATAACATGGCTAATGCATTTACAAATATTCATCGTATATAAAATGTAATTGAAGTATAATATTATTATTTAATTATATTGGGATATATAATATATGGAAATTCAAACAGAATGGTTAACCTATGATGTTATAGTTGTTGGCTCTGGTGGCGCTGGAGCACAAGCTGCTTATGCTGCAGCAGAACAAGGAGCAAAGGTATTATTAGTTTCTAAAGATCCATTAGGAGCTTCCGATACAAAAATTTCAGAAGGTTTAGCTACTGTAAGAGAATCTGGAACAGACGATGATTATGAAGATGTTTTATCGGAAAATGTTAAATTAGCAGGCGGTGATTTACCTATCAAAAAACTTACAGACACATTTGCAAAATATTCAAAAGATGCTTATGACAAATACCGCGTTCATGGGTTAAGACCGTCCATAAATAAAAATAAAAATGGTCCTCAATCATTACCTTTAGCTATGGGAGGACATAATAGAAATCGATCAGTTGGACATGAAAATCATGGCATAGCATTTGGTCATGCTAATTGGGCTTCAATAATTAAAGAAAAAAATATTGAATATATTGAAGATTCTTGGTTTTTAGATTTAATTGTAAAAAGAAATGCTAATAATATTCACGGTATAGTACTGGGAGGTCTAGTTTATGATGCTGGAAAAGGAGTGTTATTAGCAATAAAAGCTCCGTCAGTAGTAATAGCAGCAGGAGGGCTTTCAACTTTATTTTTTCCTAAAACAGATACTATGAGAGGTAATACCGGAGATAGTTATGCTATAGCTTTAAGGGCAGGTGCAGATTTGGTAGATATGGAACAATTACAATTTTTACCTTTTTGTTTAGCATCTCCTCCTTCATATGAAGGGCTATTAGCAGGAGAACCTGTTACGGCTAGTTACTTAGGAGTTTTAAGAGATAAGAATGGAAAAGTAATTTTAAACGGTGTGCATTTGAGAACTAGAGCTGCTTGCTCAGAAGCCATTATGAGAGCGGTTGTAGATGGGAGGGGTAGTCCTAATGGAGGAGCCTACTTGGATATGACTGCAAATAAAGTACTTCCTAGATCTGGACCATATTTTATGAAGTTTTTGAAAACTAGTCTTCCTACTGCATATATAAATGCCAGGCAAGCATTAGGTAAAGAAGCTGCAAAAGTAGAGTCTTCATGGGAAATTCGCCCAGGTGCTCATTATATGATGGGAGGAATAAGAGTTGATGATGAAGGAGCTAGTGTAGGCGGAGATAAAGAAGGTTCTGTAAAATATGGAATATCTGGTTTATTTGCAGCTGGGCAATCTATGGGAGGGCTATTCGGTGCTAATAGATTGGGATCAACATCATTAACAGAATTAGCTGTATTTGGCAACAGAGCTGGAATTGCAGCTGCAAAAAATGCTATTAATAAAGCTTCAATAATTAATGATGAGTTCTTTAATCCGTATATTTCAGAATATAAAAAATTATTTGGTCGTCAAGGTACAATAGCATCAACTAGTTTAAAAGAAGTTCTTCAAAAAGAAAGTTGGGAAAAAATTGGCCCAGTTAGAACCTTAAAAGGGATAGATGAGATGGATAATATCATCATAGACCTAGAAGAAAAACTTATTAAAGTTGCAATACCAGATTATTCTCTTTGGAATCAATCATTTCTAGATTATGTAGAATTACGTAATATGTTACATTCTGCAAAAGCAATAAGTTTGGCTGCAAAAGAAAGAAATGGTAGTATTGGCGGTCATGTTAGATTAGATGGGAAAAACATTTCTGCTTTTTCAAAACCTTATTCTACGCTAGTAAATAAAGATAAAGGTAATTATATTGTAAAAAAGTTAGACAGAGATAGAACACCAATTAAAAGATTAATTTATTATAAATTTATAGGGTATAAAAGGTTATTAGAAGCAAAAATATTATTAATGCTACCTAAAAATATTCAAGATAAAAAATTAGAGAAAAAATATAAAGATATTATGTTGGCAAGTGGTAAAGTTCCAGAAATAATACCTGGAAGTACCGAAGGAGCAATAGGGGAAGCAACTTCAGTATGAGCATAATTAATAATTCAATTGTAATTAATATAGTTACTGTAAGAGATGGTAAAGATAAGACAGTTCCATTTACCTATAATAAGAGGGAAGAGAAAGAAAAACCAATGGCTTTAGATGTGCTAATGCAAGCTCAGTCTTCAATTTTATCAGATTTAGCTTTTCGTTATGGTTGCCGAGCACGAAATTGTGGAGTTTGTACAATTGATATTAATGATCGCCCAAGGATTGCTTGTCGTTCTAGGGTAAAAGACGGCGATAAATTAAGCGCCATTGCAACATTACCAGTATTAAGTGATTTAGTAGTTAGAAGAGATGGTATTGCAAGACAGATGCGTGGTTTGAAAACATCTGGACAAGGAAATGATTTAAACGTTGATGCACCGGATGTTTATCATGAATTAACAGCTTGTATAGAATGTTATGCTTGTTTAGACAACTGTCCTATGCATGCAAGAAATTTTGATGATAAGTTACCTGGAGAGATGGAATCAGACTTACCAGATCCATCAATAGGGTATAAATATGGAAATCCTTTTTCTTTATTAAAACTAGAACGTTTAAGACAAGATCCAATTAATTCTGAGAAAGGTAGAGAAATAGCTCTAGATAAGGCAATAGATTTAGGGTTAGATGCTTGTATAGAATGCCCTGGATGTAAATGTGGTGTTGGAATAGACCTTAAAAATAAAGTTATTAAACCTCTTCTAGAAGCAGCAAAATATAAAATCTAAGGTAAAATATATTATTCTGTAATATACAGAATAAATGTTTATTGCTATAATTTGTAAATAATAATTTTAGTTATATACTAGTATTTTGTTATTTAAATTTATGGATATGTATATGTTAAGAGAGAATTTAGAAGCTAAATGGATAGATTGTTTTGAAAAAAGTTTTTTATTAAGTGGTGTAACTTCAGGAAATATAGTTGCTATTATATCAGAGACGCAGTCTCGACAAGTATTAATAGATTTATCACAACATGCTTTACTAAGAATAGGTGCTAAACCCATTCAATTTCATGTTCCTACTCCAAAGTTAAAAGATTTGATACCTGTTAGGTCTACTGGTTCTTGTTATGCATTTGAAGGTTATGAAACAATTTTACCTGCACTAAGCTCTTGTGATTTAATTATAGATTGTACTGTAGAAGGCATGTTGCATTCAAAAGAACTGCAAACCATAATTAAAGGTGGTGGTCGTCTTCTAATGATATCAAATGAACATCCAGAGGTATTAGAAAGATGTATGCCCGATGTATCTTTAAGACCAAAAATAGATACAAGTTTAAAGTTATTACAAAAATCTAAAACTATGTATGTGACATCTGAAGCAGGAACTAACCTTTCTGTAAACATTAAAGGGGCTCCAGCGCGCGCAGGTGCAGGTTATTTATCTCCAGGAGAGAAGGTAGCCTATTGGCCAGCGGGATTAGCACTATTCTTTCCTTTAGAAAATACGGTTAATGGTAAAATAGTTTTAAATACTGGTGACGTTAATTTAACTTTTAAAAGATATATTGAAACTCCTGTAACTTTAATTATAGAAAATGATTTTGTAACTTCTATTGAAGGTAATGGTTTAGATGCGGATTTAATGCGTTCCTATTATGAAGGTTGGAATGATCCAAATGCTTATGCTATTTCACATGTAGGATGGGGTCTTAATCCTAATGCAAGATGGGATGCATTAACTATGTATGATAAACAGCATATTAATTGCACAGAATTAAGAGCGTTTGCAGGAAACTTCCTAATATCTACGGGTGCTAATGAATTTGCTGAACGTTATACTACATGTCATTTTGACCTTCCTATGAGAAACTGTACTATAAAGCTTGATGACACTACTGTAGTTAATTCAGGAAAGCTGGTAGGTCCTTTGAGTTAATGACTTTGAAAGATATAAAGCATCAATTCGTAGAAGGTAACCCTCGGATAAGTTTTAAAGAATTAGGTAATGGTCCGCCTGTCATATTTTTGCATGGAATAGGCGGTAATCATTCGAATTGGTATGATCAACAGTCTCATATTTCAGATAGATTTACTACTATTGCCTGGGATGCACGAGGTTATGGAGATTCAGAAGATTATAGTGGCCCATTAAAGTTTAGTGATTTTGGTGAAGATTTAATAAGACTATTAGATTCAAGAGATATAGAGAAAGCTCATTTCGTTGGTTTATCAATGGGTGCTCGAATACTTATGGATTTTTTTCCAAAATACAAAAATCGAGTTGCTACACTAGTTTTGTGTGATTGCTTTTTTGATTATAAAATATTAAGCATGGATAAACAAAAAGAGTTTATTGATCTTCGTCAGAAACCCTTAAAAAGTGGCAAAACTTTAGAAGAAATAGCTCCTAAATTAATAGATTCACTAGTAGGTCCTAATTGTACAAAAGAAGCTAGGGATAAATTGTATAAAAGTTTTTTAAAAATACATATAAATTCTTACTTAAAAACTATTGCTGAAACTGTTAACTATGACGCAAGCAGTAATTTATCTAAATTTAATGTGCCAACTCAACTAATTTATGGAGAATATGATCAATTAACTCCTGTTGCTATAGGCAAAAGTGCACAAAAAAAAATATTAAATTCTTCATTAAATATTATAAAGAATGCAGGTCATTTGAGTAATATTGAGCAACCTGATGCTTTTAATACAATTATAAATAATTTTCTTTCTAAGCATAGAAATTTAGCAAAGTTTAAAAAGGATATAAGAAAATGAAAGAAGTCTCAGTTATAATATCAGGAGGAGGTTCTGTTGGTTTATCTTTAGCTGCTGAATTAGGTTGGAGAGGAATAAATTGTATGATACTAGAGCAATCTTCCAATTTGAATCCTCACCCTAGAGCTAATGCGGTAGCTAGTAGAACTATGGAGTATTATAGAAGATGGGGTATTGATAAAGCTATAACTGAAGCAGGTATTCCTCCTGATCATCCTGCAGACTATTATTGGGTTTCAAGCTTACATGGCAGAAAGCTGCATGGAATTTCTTTACCTCCATTTAAAAAAATTAAGGAAGTAAAAGATACTGGAGGTTATGTTAAAGAAGAGCATACATGGTCTCCTTACTTAAAAACAATTACAGGGCAAAATGAGGTTGAGGAAGTTATATTAAATTATTTACATACTCTCTCACCAGTAGATATAAATTTTAATACTGAATTAAAAAGTTTTGATCAAGATAGTGATGGTGTTACTTGTCATACAGAAAATCTTAAAACAAGGAAAACTGAGTATGTAAGGGGTAAGTATTTAATTGCTTGTGATGGCGGAAAATCGATGGTTAGAGAACACTTAAATATTGAATTAAATGGTCGGGCTGATATGGCAAAGTTTGTTTCAATTTATTTTAAAGCGTCTGATTTTATGAAATGTCATAAATTTGGTTCAGCAAATATATTTTTTCCATTACATAAAAATTATGCTGGTTTCCTGCTTAATTGGGATGGAGGCACGACTTTTACTTATCATTTAATGCTAAAGGAGGGGCAATTATGGAATGAGGTAGATGCAAAAGCTTCTATAGAAGCCGTATTAGGTAATTCTACTCCAATAGAAGTTATTTCAACGCAACCTTGGACTGCGCATGCATTAGTTGCAGAAAAATATCACGATAATCGAGTTATTTTAGCTGGTGATGCTGTTCATTTATTTACTCCTACTGGAGGTTTTGGAATGAATACTGGAGTTTCAGACGCTATAGATATTGCATGGAAAATACAAGCTATGATTGAAGGTTGGGGAGGCAAAAATCTTATTAATAGTTATTTTATGGAACGTCAATCAATAGGAGTTCGTAATACGAAAGAAGCAGCAGATTGTTTTGATCAGTTATACTCAGTCATGCAGTATGGAGATGAGCTTGATGATGAATCTAAAATAGGAAGCCGTTTGAGAGAAAAGTTAAGTGTTAAATTAAAAGAACAAGATAAATTAATTGCATCTTCAGGAACCTTACTAGGTTATCGTTATAATAATTCACCTATTATTATTCCTGATGGAACAGAAGAAACTATAGATAACCCTAGAAAATATATACCTACGGCAAGACCCGGACATAGGGCACCACATATCTGGTTAGAGGAAGGAATCTCTATTTATGATAAATTAGGCAAAAATTTTACATTATTAGTTTTTTCAGAAAAGATAAAAGAAACTAAAAATTTTCTTAAAAAGGCAAAAAATACTAATTTTCCTTTAAAGGTGTTAGAAATTAATGATGAGGATGCTTTTAAGTTATATGAGTATAGTTTTGTGCTTATTAGGCCAGATTTAATGGTGGCTTGGAGATCTAACACTATGCCTGATAATCCTTTAGAGATTCTAGATATTGTCAGAGGTTCAAAATAATTTTATTTTAAGCTTAAATATTTTATACTTGAAATATATTATTTAATAATATAACTTATATTTATGATAAAATATATATTGTATATTTTCATATGAAGATTGTCTGTATAGGCGGAGGACCAGGTGGTTTATACTTTGCCATCTCCATAAAATTACAAAACCCCAATATTGAAGTTGTTGTTATAGAAAGAAATAAACCTGCAGATACATTTGGTTGGGGTGTAGTTTTGTCTGATGATACTCTGGATAATTTAGAAAGAAATGATTCCATTAGCGCTAAAAAAATACGTTCAAATTTTGCGTATTGGGATGATATAGCATTACATCATAAAGGTAAAAAGCTGAAATCTACGGGACATGGTTTTTGCGGCATTGGAAGAAATACCTTATTAGTAATTTTACAAGAACGTGCAAGAGAATTAGGAGTTCAATTGAAATTTGAATTTGAAGTAGGCAGCGCTTCTGAATATATGAATCAGTATGATATAGTGGTTGCTGCAGATGGATTAAACTCTAAAATTCGTAATGAATTTACAGAAATTTTTAAACCTGATACTGATTTAAGGGCCTGTCAATTTGTATGGCTTGGTACTCGCCAAAAGTTTGATGATGCTTTTACTTTTATTTTTGAAGAAACAAAACATGGATGGGTTTGGGCGCATGCTTATCAATTCGATTCTAATACTGCAACTTTTATAGTTGAATGCAGCCAAGACACTTTTGATGCTTTTGGTTTTAATAATCTTACTCAAGCTGAAAGCATTAATATTTGCCAAGATATATTCAAAGATTACTTAGATGATAATACATTAATGACTAATGCAAACAATATTAGAGGTTCTGCTTGGATTAAGTTCCCAAGAGTACTCTGTGAGAAGTGGAGTCATAAAAATATAGTATTATTGGGAGATGCTTCTGCAACAGCACATTTTTCTATTGGTTCTGGAACTAAGTTAGCATTAGAAAGTGCAATTTCTCTGGCTAATAATTTAGTTATTGAAAAAAATTATAATTTAGCATTTGAAAAATATGAAGCCACTAGAAAATTAGAAGTCTTGAGATTACAATCAGCAGCAAGAAATTCAGTTGAATGGTTTGAAGATGTAGAAAGGTATTTAGGTTTAGACCCTATTCAATTAAAATATTCTTTATTAACGCGTTCTCAAAGAATTAGTCATGAAAACTTGAGAGAGCGTGATCCAGAATGGCTTAATCAGGCAGAGAAATGGTTTCAAAGTAAAGCTGGAATAAATAGCAATGAAAAAGTAAGAGCTCCTATGTTTGCTCCATTTAAACTTAGAGGATTAGAATTAAAGAATAGAATTGTTGTCTCCCCTATGGCGCAATATAAAGCAGTAAATGGGTGTCCAACAGATTGGCATTTTGTGCATTATGCAGAAAGAGCAAAAGGGGGAGCCGGATTAATTTATGTTGAAATGACATGTGTTTCTTCTGAAGGGCGAATTACTCCAGGCTGTACAGGCTTGTATTCAGAGGAACACGAATTAGCCTGGAAAAGAATAATTGATTTTATTCATTTAGAAACTGAGGCAAAAATATCTTGTCAAATAGGTCATGCAGGAAGAAAAGGTTCTACGCAATTAGGATGGGAAGAAATGGATGTTCCATTAAAAGATGGTAATTGGCCAATAATTTCTGCTTCTTCTATTCCTTGGTCTAAAAATAATGCTGTGCCTGATGAAATAACAGAACAGAAAATGGAAGAAGTATTAAAACAATTTGTTTCTTCTACAGAAATGGCAAATAGAGCGGGTTTTGATATGATAGAGCTACATGCTGCCCATGGTTATTTAATATCTTCATTTATCTCTCCAAAATCTAATATACGCAAAGATAAATATGGAGGCTCATTAGATAATCGTATGAGATACCCTTTAGAAGTTGCTACAGCAATGAGAAAAAACTGGCCAAAGGAAAAACCTATGTCGGTTAGAATTTCTGCAAATGATTGGGTTGGTGAACAAGGAGTTACTCCTGAAGAATCGGTAAAAATAGCAAAAATGTTTAAATGTATTGGAATTGATATAATAGATGTTTCAGCTGGACAAACTTCTGATGAAGCAAAGCCAGTATATGGAAGAATGTTTCAGACACCTTTTTCGGATAGAATTCGAAATGAAGCAGATATTAATACTATGGCTGTTGGTAATATTTATGAGGCAGACCATGTTAATTCAATATTAATGGCTGGCAGAGCAGATTTAGTATGTCTTGCTCGTCCTCATTTATCAAATCCATATTGGACTCTTCATGCGGGAACTAGTATAGGAGACCGAAGTGAAAAATGGTTAAAACCTTATGAGGCAGGGAGAGATCAAATATGGAGATTGGCTGATAGAGATAATGAAGTAGAAAAGGATGTTGAGTAAATGACATTAAATAATAAACATGCAGTTGTTACTGGTGGAGGATCAGGAGTAGGGGCTGCAATAGCTCTAAAACTGGCAGAGAATGAAGTTAAAGTGACTATATTAGGAAGAAGAGATAAACCCTTAAAAGCTATAGCAAATAAGCATGAAAATATTGATTGGAGAGTTTGTGACGTAACTAATGCTAATGATTTAGAACAGTGCTACAATAATATTCGAAAAAAATTTGGAAAAATAAATATAATTATAGCTAATGCTGGTGAAGCATTTAGTAAACCTTTTCACAAAATGTCTTCAAAAGATATTAGTTCTATAATGGATGTAAATGTAATAGGAGTTTTTAACACTTTTAAGTATGCGTTAGAAGATATGGAAAGTGAAGGTTGGGGGAGAATGATTGCGATTTCTTCAACAGCTGGATTAAAGGGATATAGTTATGTTTCAGCATATTGCGCATCTAAGCACGCGGTTATAGGTTTAACAAGATCTTTAGCTATGGAATTAGCAAAGAAGGGAATAACTGTAAATTCTGTTTGTCCATCATATATTGATACTCCAATGACGGAACGCACAATTGCAAATATAACTAAGTTAACAAATTTAAATTCTGTAGATGCTATTCAAGAGTTAGTTTCATCTAATCCTCAGAAAAGATTAATCCTACCATCAGAAGTAGCAGAAACTATCTTATGGCTTTGTAAAGATACATCTAATTCAATTAATGGACAGAGTATTTCTATATCTGGAGGTGAAATATGACTCAGATAAATAAAAACATTACCCCTAAAGTGTCTAAAACAAGATTACGATCTTGGTTAAAAATTTTAAAAACTTCTAATTTTATTGAAAAACAAATTAGGAAAAGATTAAGAAAAAATCATAATACTACTTTACCAAGATTTGATGTTATGTCTGCTTTATATAGATCAAAAAAAGGTTTAAAGATGACTGAAATTTCTGGTGCCTTAAAAGTATCTAATGGAAATATTACAGG
>DQLC01000013.1 GCA_015660425.1 Alphaproteobacteria bacterium | reverse complement strand
GGAGTAACTCTATCATTTTCCCAAAATGCTGAATATGAATCTATTTCTCTTCTAAAACCTTTTCGTATAATTGTGTTTGCTTTTAAGGTATTTAAATCTTTATGAAAGTCTGCTCCTTTGGTTCCTTGAATACAATGGGCAGGCCAAATTGTTTGGTCTCCATAAGGCATTTTTACAGTTGAAAAAACTTCTTTATCCTTATATTCAGTGACAAAAGAACTATGATTTTTTGGATGCCAATCTTGCGTAAGTACGACATTATTAAATTTATCTTGAATAGAATTAATATTTTTTATAATTTTATCACCATCTTTTACTCCTAAGCTACCGCCTGGACAAAAATCATTTTGTACATCAATTACTAATAAAACATCAGTATCCATACCAATATTTAAAGGTAGTTTATTTTCAGCTGCATTAACTGATGAAACTATATTTCCTGTATATGAAAATATGGAAATTACTAATGTTGTTTTTATAAAATTTCTTCTATTTAAAACCATACAAACTGCCTATTTAATTAAAAATAAATAAAATACATTATAGCATATTATAAGTTATTATAATATATATTAAGTATGTTTTTATCAAACAATAGATTATGTAAAAATGAACTTAGTAATTAAAATGGTTAAAAATATATGAAAAAAATAATGCTACTCGGCTCTGGTGAGCTTGGGAAAGAAGTAATCATTAGCGCTCAAAGGTTTGGATGTGAAGTGATTGCTGTAGATAGGTATATTAATGCTCCTGGCATGCAAGTAGCTGATAAATATGAAGTTATTAATATGCTAGATGCAAAAGATTTAAAGAGCTGCATAAACAAACATAATCCAGATATAATAGTTCCTGAAATAGAAGCCATTAGAACTGAAGTTCTTTTAGAAGTGGAAAAAACAGGAATAACGATAATTCCCACAGCAAGAGCTGTAAATCTCACTATGAATAGAGATAGAATAAGAGATTTAGCTAAATCTATAGGGTTACCTACTGCTAAATATCAATATGCAGAAAATATTGAAGAGTTTACTAAAGCTATAGGAGAAATTGGAGTTCCTTGTGTAGTTAAACCGGTAATGAGTAGTTCTGGAAAAGGACAAAGTACTGTAAAATCTATAGAAGAAATTGATAAGGCATGGAATTATGCACTATCTGGAGCAAGAGGAGATAGAGTAAAAATTATTATTGAAGAGTTTATAAACTTTGATTATGAGATAACTTTATTAACTGTAAAACAAAAAGATGGACCAACAGTATTCTGCCCTCCAATTGGTCATTACCAAGAAAGAGGAGACTATCAATACAGTTGGCAACCACAAGAAATGAACAAGCAGGAAATTATTAAAGCCCAAGAAATTGCAAAAATAATAACTGATGAATTAGGAGGTATGGGTATTTTTGGAGTTGAATTTTTTATTAAAGATAATCATGTTATTTTTAGTGAGCTTAGTCCAAGGCCTCATGATACAGGCATGGTTACAATGAAGACTCAAAGACTAAGTGAATTTGATCTACATGTTAGAGCATTTTTAGAACTACCTATAACACAAGAAATGATCGATAATGACTTTTCTGCAGGTGCAAGTCATGTAATTCTTGCTGATACAGAAGGAAAAGTTCATTTATATGAAGGAATTAAAGATGCACTATCTAATCCAAATATAGACATACGTATATTTGGAAAGTCAGAAACAAGAAAATATAGAAGGATGGCTGTGGCTTTAGCCCCTTCACTAAAAGAAGCAAAACAAGCAGCTAATAAAATTAAAGTAATTATTAAATAATATACTAAGCTTCTTTAAGCAATCTACCTTCTAATTCTATTCTCTGATCTTCTAATTCTTTTGGAAGAAAGTTTTCAAACCTATCAAAATGGTCTTTTACCTCTTCAATTTCCTTCAAACCCTCAGTCTTAGGAATTTCAATTAAAGAATTAAATTTTTCAGAATCAAAATCTAATCCTGTCCAATTAATATCTTCAAAGTTTGGAACTAATCCGAAACTATTACTTTTAGCACTTACTTCACCTTTAACTCTATCAACTATCCACTTTAATATTCTCATATTCTCACCAAACCCTGGCCATATAAAAGCGCCATCACTATCTTTTCTAAACCAATTAACTCTAAATATTTTTGGTGCTTTTTGATGATGTTTTTTACCCAGATCTATCCAATGTTTCCAATGTTCTGCCATATTGTATCCACAAAAAGGTAACATGGCAAAAGGATCTCTTCTTATAGAAGCTTGATTAATAGAAGCAGCAGTTGCCTCAGACCCCATAGTTGCAGCCATAAAAATACCATGATTCCAGCCATAGGATTCATACACTAATGGAAAAGTTTTTGACAAACGCCCCCCAAATATAAAAGCTTCAATTGGAACACCTTCCGGTTTTTCCCAATTTTTATCCAATGACGGACACAAAGAAGATGGTACTGTAAATCGAGCATTAGGATGTGCTGCTTTAGATTTACTATTTGGCGACCAATCATTTCCTTGCCAATCTATTGCATGACTTGGAGCCTCTCCATCCATACCTTCCCACCAAATATCTCCATCATCTGTTAAAGCAACATTAGTAAATATACAGTTACTCTTTAACATTTCCATTGCATTTGGATTAGTACTATAAGATGTACCAGGAGCTACTCCAAAAAAACCTGCTTCAGGATTTATTGCCCTGAAAGTACCATCTGAAGAAGGTTTTATCCATGCAATGTCATCTCCTACAGTTTTGACTTTCCAGCCTTTAAAGCATTCTGGCGGCATCATCATAGCTAAATTTGTTTTCCCGCAAGCACTTGGGAATGCGGCGCCTATATAAGTCGTTTCGCCTTTAGGATTTTCTAAACCTAATATTAACATATGCTCTGCTAGCCAACCTTCCTCATTTGCCATTTTTGAAGCAATTCTTAAAGCAAAACATTTTTTTCCTAAAAGAGCATTTCCTCCATATCCTGAACCATAAGACCAAATAGACCTATCTTCAGGAAAGTGAACTATATATTTATCTTCAGGGTTAGCTGCACATGGCCAACTTATATCTTTTTGGTTTTTTTCAAGTGGCATTCCTACTGAATGCATACATTTTATAAAATTACCTTCATCTCCTAAAACATCCAAAGCTTCCTTGCCCATTCTAGTCATAATTCTCTGATTAACCACTACATAAGGACTATCTGAAATTTGAATTCCAATATGGGAAATTGGTGAATTTAAAGGGCCCATGGAGAATGGAATTACATACATTGTTCTTCCTGACATACATCCATTAAACAAAGTATCTAATTTGGTTTTCATTAAACCAATATCAAACCAATTATTAGTTGGCCCTGCATCTTCTTTAGAAGTAGTACATATAAAAGTTCTATCTTCAACTCTTGCAACATCACTCGGATGAGAACGAGCTAGAAAACAATTTTTTCTTTTATCATTATTTAATCTAATAAATGTTCCAGCATTTACCATCTCTTCACAAAGTCTATCATATTCTTCTTGTGTTCCATCACACCAATAAACATTAGTTGGCTTACAAAGCTCCTCAATTTCTGAAATCCATTCTTTTAAAACTATATTATTAGTAACCATGAATTGTAGTTTCTCCATTAGAAATAAAAATTAATTAGAAACATGAATCTAAAAGGAAATCAACCTATTATATTACAAATATACTTCAAAATACTAGGATAATAATTTATGTGATATTACATTTAAATTTTTGATATCTAAGTTATACCCGCAACTATTTGAGCATGGCTTCCCAGAACAAGATAAACAGGAAGATGCATTATTTTTAATACCAGAATAAGTCAATAAAGCCTTACTTGGGTTTTTATAATCTAAAGCATACATCTTAGATCTCATCACTTCAGTTATCTCCACATTATTAGGACAAGCATTCTTACAAATATCACATCCTGGAGGACAGAGACTTTCATGATTAATAAGATAATATTTTTCTAATAATTTAAAATATTCATTTTCAGAGTATTTTTTATTAGAAATACTAGTTAATTCGTTAATTAATGAATTAGAAGTCATAGATATAATTGCGGCATCAGCATAGTTAGTATTTAAAGCCCATTTAATCGCAGCTTGCGCATAAGTTAACTGTTTATTTTCATAAGGCCTCATATCATTCAATCTCGAACCCGCTAATGTCTTCATAGCTATTATGCCAATTCCTTTGTTTCTAGCTTTTACTAAAACTTCAGGCAATCTTGGGTTAATTGCAACAAAATGAAAAGTATGTCTTAATTTTTCTAAAAACTTTGGATCTTGTGCAAAGCTAAAAGCTGACAAGATAATATCAACTAAATTTCTATCTATACAATATTCTAAACAATCAGCTAAATTACTTCCATGTCCAGAAATTCCACTATATCTGATCTTGCCTTCTAATTTAGCTTTTTCAATAAATTCCCACCAATCCGTATTTTCTATTCTAGAAATAGAATTTACTGCATGATTATAATATATATCAATGTAATCAGTATTTAGCCTTTTTAAAGATCCCTCTAAAGCTGACATATAATCTTTTTTATTTTGATAAGTTCTTGCTTTAGTTTTTGTTCCTATTACGACTTCATGTCTTACAGATTTTAATACATTACCAATAGAGGATTCGGAATCTCCACCTACATAAGATTCTGCTGTATCAAAATATCTTACACCTCTATCATATGCATGTTTAACAATTTTTTCATCTGAGGTGCTTGATGATCCATAACCAATATTAGGTATAACCAAATCAGTCTTACCTAACTTTATTAATTCTGGTTCAACTTGGTTAGCATCAAGCTTATTAATAGTTAAATTAGCAGATAGTAATGTACTAAAAAGGAATGATCTACGATTTAAATTCATAGTACCCCTATTCTTTTTTTATTAAATCATTTAAAATATAATATTTATTTTTTAATAAAATAACTGTAATGATAATAAATAAAATTAAAACTATAATTTTATTTATCATCCAATTTGTTTCCCAAATAGTCCACTGAGGCGAAATAAAAAAGGCAATTAACTTATAATTAATAATTATTAATTCAGAAATACATATTAACATACCTATATAATAAGTTTTTTTTGATAGATTTAAAAAACTATTAGCTAGCCAAAGATGAGCAATCCACCAAAAATCCCACATAATATATTTAGTACAATTTTCCTCATAATACAAAGCGTATAAAATAGGAAATATAAATTTTATTAAAAGTGTCCATAAAACAATTAAAACCAGCCAAGATGAAATTATAATTGGCAATTTAGTTTTTAGAGTAAAAAATGAGTTCATTTTTAAAAGCCTATTAAAATTAAAAACTAACTTTCTATCTCTTCTTTTGTAATATTTTTATTTTTTAATCTCTTACATACTGTTAAAACTCCGCCTACCAAAATTAATGATACCAAAGTTTTTCCTATTATTCTTGTAACAAACATTTTTAAATCCAATAACAAAAAATAACGATTGCATATAATATAAAACATATAAATAATAATTAGAAGTTATTTGGAGATATTAATGAAAAAAATTACAGGACGGTCAGCTTTTTTATCTATTCTGAGAAGTGAAGGAATTACTCATCTCTTTGGAAATCCTGGCACTACCGAACTCCCTATAATGCATGCACTAAAAGATTATCCTGAAATAAAATATATTTTAGGACTACAAGAATCAATAGTTGTAGCAATGGCTGATGGTTACTCTAGAGCTACAGGAAAATTATCTGCATGTAATGTTCATGTTGCTCCTGGCTTAGGCAATGCAATGGGCGCTATATATAATGCTAAATTTGTAGGTAGCCCAATTATAATTACAGCTGGTCAACAAGAACAAGGTCATGGACTAATGGAACCAATGTTATATGGACCTCTTGTCCAAATGGCAGAACCACTTGTTAAATGGGCCATAGAAGTTACAAGATTAGAAGATCTACCTAGAATACTCAGAAGAGCTGCAAAAATTGCTCTAGCTCCACCTACTGGTCCCGTCTTTATCTCTTTACCAGGAGATATTTTAAATACAGAAGCTAAATTAGATCTAGGAAAACCATCTAGAATTAAATTTAATATAAGTCCAGATGATGAAACTCTTAAAAATATAAAAAAAAGGATATTACAAGCAAATAATCCTGTTATAATATCAGGGCATGAAATAGCGCAAACTAATGGCTTTAATGAAATAACAAAATTTTCAGAAATAATTGGGGCTCCTGTTTATCAGCAAACTGTACCACATGGTTCTCATTATCCTTCAGAGCACAAAACATATATGGGTGCGATGCCAAGAAGTCAAACTCATGTAAAAAACATATTAGAAAATTATGACTTACTCATATGTATTGGAAGTGACGTTTTAAGGATGTCTGTATGGAGTTCTACAGATCCACTTCCAAAAGATATGTCAATAATACATATTGGAATTAGAGACTGGGAAATAGGAAAAAATTATCATACTGAACAAGGTATCTTAGGAAACGTAAAAACAACTCTATTTAACCTTAATAATCTTATAACTAATAATTTAAGTAAGAAATATATAAAAAATGCAAATAGTAGAATCAAAGCAATAGAAAATAAAAATTGGAGTAAAAAGAAAGCAATTCTTACTACTAAAACATTAAAAGAAAAGGATACGATGCCTATTACGCCAAATTGGTTAATGATGACTTTAGTAGAGAACATTTCTAATAATAATATAGTAGTAGAGGAAGCTCTAGTATCATCTAGAAGTTTATTAAATTTTCTTCCTTTTAAAAATAGTAAAGATTTTTATGGTTTAGCAAGTGGAGGAATTGGTTGGGCAGTTTCAGGATGTATTGGGGTATCATTAGCTAATAACAACAAGACAATAGTAGCAATAATAGGAGACGGTAGCTCTATGTATGCCATTCAATCAATATGGACAGCCGCACATTATAATTTGCCAATTGTATATGTCATAGCCAATAACCAAAGTTATAGAATAATCAAAGAAAGGTTAGAAGATTTCCATAACAATACTAATTTTATTGGAATGGATTTTAATAAACCTAAGATTGATTTTGTTAAAATTGCAAATGCAATGGGAGTTGAATCTAATCAAGTATCAAAACCCACAGAATTAAAAAGCTTATTTAAAAAAGCATTTAAATTTAAAAAACCATATTTAATAGAAGTAATGGTAGATAAAGGTTACTAACCACTAAAATTATCTCCATTTGGAGTAACTATTATTTTTCCATTTCTTCCATACTTAGCTGCATGTGCAACAGCTTGCTTAATATCTTCTATTGGATAGGTTTTTTCAACAGGCACATGAATAATATCTTTTTCTATCAGGCTAGATAAGTATGCATACATTTCAATAATTTCTTTTTTTTCCATATTTTGTAGCCATGGCATTAACCAAAACCCTGTTAATATTATACGTTTAAAGACCGTTTGATGTGAGGAAATTTCAATATTTTTTCCTGAAAGTAAACCATAATTTAGGATAGTTGCTTCATCTTCTAAACAATCTCCTATTCTTAATACTTGATCTCCCCCTACTGCATCTAAAGCTAATTTAACATTAGCATTATCCGTTAATTTTTTTACTGAATCTGATAAATTATTATTATCTAATAAAACAACATCAGCTCCTATGTTTTTAAGTCCTTCTTCTAGTCCTACCCTTCTCACTATATTAATGGTTTTTAAATCTAAATTCTTAGCAATACTAATCACAGAGTGCCCAACTCCTGAATTTGCTGCATCCTGGATAATCCAATCATTTTTATTTAATTTAACATATTTTTTAATCATTAAATAAGCAGTTGCTGGATTAACTTTCATCATAGATAATTGCAGAATATCTACATTTTTGGGAAGTAATACTAAATTACTAGCCAATACCATTTTTTGCTGAACCCAGTTTTCTCTATCTAAAGGAAGAACAATGTCTCCAACATTAAAGTCTTTAATATTTTTTCCAATTTTATTTACTTTTCCAACTGATTCTGCGCCTAATCTAGATGGCAACTTATATGCTACTCCATACTTACCTTCTAATATTAAGACATCCGCTGGATTAATAGGAAAGGCTAATATATCTATTAATACCTCATTTTCTTTTGGCTCTCCTAAATCGGGAGCTTCTACACATTCAATCACTTGGTCAGGTTGTCCTACAGAAGCAAATTGTGCAATTTTCATATTCTTTCCATTCCAATATTTAATATAAAAGATACAAGTAGAATAAATTTATTACTTATTATTAAAAAAGTATATACTACATAATACTTTTTTAAATATAGAAATTGATCTTTATGCAACCTCAATCAAAGAATTCAAAAAATCAAAATTGGTATATTATTTTTGGAGTATGGCTTATATATTTTTGCTTTGGTTTTACTGTTTCATCTATTGCGCCAATTGTCCCCTACATAACCAATGATTTAGATATATCCTATAAACAAATGGGATTAATATTAGGGGCATGGCAATTTACTTATATTTTTTTTGCTTTACCTGCAGGATTTATAATTGATAAATATGGGCTTAAAGTATCCATATTTATTGCAGCAATGATTATTACTTTATCATTAATATCAAGAGGGTTTTCAAATAATTTTTATCATATGTGGCTTGCAGTAGCTCTATTTGGTATAGGAGGACCACTAATATCTGTAGGTGCACCCAAGGCATCTAGTTTATGGAGCAGTCAAAAAAATAGAGCTATTTCTATGGGAATTTTAGTCACTGGTCCACTCTTTGGTGGAATAACATCTCTATCCTTTATGAATTCTATATTTATGTCATTATTGGATAATAATTGGAAAACAGTATATTTTTTTTATAGTTTAGTACCTTTTATATCTGGTTGTATTTGGTTAATTATATGTAATAAATACAAAATATTTTATAAAAAAAATATTTTTGATTTAGATATAAAAAAAAGTATTTCTGAATTTAATCTTATAATTACAAAGAAAAGATTTCTAATAATATTAATTTTAGGAACTAGTTCAATGTTTCTTATTCATGGAATTTCTGGTTGGCTGCCTAAAATTATATCTTCTAAGGGTATAAATATAAATTTTTCAAGTTTTTTAGCCTCTATACCAATATTTATTGGAATAATATCCGCACTAATTATTCCCAGATTTTCTAATAATAAAACAAGAATAATAATACTTTTAATGTTATTTTTAAATGCAATTCTGGCTCTATTTTTACTTCAATCCCTGACTCTGCATATATTTATATTTGGCCTTATATTATTAGGAATATCAACAGGGTCCCTTCTTTCTTTATTACTAAACCACTTATCAGAAACAAAAGATATTTCTTATAATAATATGGGGATTGCAGGTGGCTTGTTTTTTGCAATTATTGAAATTGGTGGTGTACTAGGACCTTTTTCTATTGGAATAATATATGATTATTACACAGATTTTAATATTGCTTTAAGTTTTTACGCATTATTAATAACTTTAATGATAGTTCCATTATATATTTTAAAGAAACTAAAATAATTAAAAGTTAGTTTGGCGTTACATAAGCTGATAAACCTTTAACATTTTCATTATAGGATAATTGTCGATTACTAGGAGGAAAAGCTCTTTGCCTACAATCTATTCTTGGACAACTACGACAAGATACTCCTACTGGAACTATATTTTCAGAAGAATCTAATAATACTCTATCACCATAAACCATTTGGCTTGCATCATTCAGACGACAACCTAAACCTATAGAATAAAAACTCTCTGGAGAATCAAATCCACCACTTCTTTTTTGAAAAGCCCTTGCAATGCAAAAATATTTTTCTCCATTTGGCATAATAGAAATCTGAAGCTTTATTCTATCTGGTGTTGTAAAAGCAGAGTATATATTTAACCTGGGACAAGCTCCACTATATCTAGAAATTGCTATACCTGAAGCAGAAAATCTTTTAGAAATATTACCGGCTATATCTACTCGCATCATATGAAAAGGTATACCTCGTAAACCAGGCTTATTTAAAGTAGTAAGTCTATGACAAACTTGCTCAAAACTTACTTGAAATCTATTTTCTAAGACTTCTATATCATATTTAGTAAATAGTACTTGTTCAAAAAAGGTGTCGTATGGCAAAATTATGGCTCCAGCAAAATAATTCGACAAAGCTAATCTTCCTAATTTTTTTACCTCTCCTTCTTCAATATTATTAGCATCTAAAATTTTATTAATCTCTTCATCCGCTAATAAAAGTCCCATTTGTTGTGCTACTAAAAATGTTCTACTAGCTTGCGGAAGTCTATCACTAATTACAAGTGTTTTAGCAATAGCATCATAATAACGAATAGTATCATGTTTAATTTCAGGAGGTATAGTTGCCACTCTTATATTATGTGCAGAAGAAAGGTATTCTGATAAAGGAACAAATAAATTAATATTCTTAGGTTTATTTAATTTTTTTAAAATATTGCTAGCGATTTCTTCTAAGGTAGGAAAATAGTTAGAATTTTTTTGAATTAAATCTGAGATTATTTCAGCAGAAATATTGTTTGTCATTCCTTCTAAATTAGATTGATCTCCTTTTTCTCCCGTTATACCACTTAATTTATTCTGATTGGTCTTATGAATATCGTAAAGACGTATAATAGCTCTAGCTATTTCTGGTTGTGTTGAAACTAAATCTTGAACATCATGGTTTTTTAAATAATTATCATCAAAGACTGTATCACTAAAAACTTCCATTAAATCAGATAATAAATTTGAATCATTTTCTTTTCCTATATCTGAAAGTTCTATATTAAATTCTTGTGCTAAAATAATTAGTATTTTACCTGTAACGTTTCTTCTGTTGTTTTCAATAAGATTAAGATAAGGAGTAGAAATGCCTATAATAGAAGCTAACCTCTGTTGAGTTAGACTTCTCTCTCGTCTCATACGTCTAATGACAGCACCTAATTTGATACCTTGTGTATTAGTATTTTTCATAAAAAAACCTTTTTTTGTAAAAATTTACAAAACATTATATATTTACACAGTTTTATTAACATATTTACACAGCAATGCAACAATAGTTGTTGGTTTTTAAGTATTTTTAAAGTAAATAGTTTACAGATTACTTAATATTAACTTTTAAAATAGGAAAATTTAATGGACGACACAATCTTAGAAGGTTTATCACCAAGTACCAATACTACATATAATCCTCATAGTAATGAAAATATTACTTCTAAAACAAGTGATAATAATGAATGGGAGGTTCCAGCTTGGGCTCATAATCGTTGGGCAAACATCAAAAGAGACTATACAACAGAAGATGTCAAAAAACTTCAAGGATCTGTCAAAATTAAACATACCTTAGCAGTAAATGGCGCTAAAAAGCTTTGGGAATTACTGCATACGGAAGATTATGTAGCAACCTTAGGAACATACACAGGAAATATGGCAGTACAACAAGCCAGAGCAGGTTTAAAAGCAATATATTTATCTGGTTGGCAAGTTGCAGCTGATGCAAACAGTTCAGGTCAGATGTATCCAGACCAAAGTCTTTATCCTGTAAATAGTGTGCCAGATATAGTTAAAAGAATTAATTTAGCATTCCAAAGAGCTGATCAAGTTCAACATATGGAAAAATGTGATAAGCTTGATACGACTGATATAGATTTTTATCTTCCAATAATTGCTGATGCTGAAGCAGGTTTTGGAGGACCATTAAATTGTTTTGAGTTAATGAAATCTATGATTGAAGCTGGAGCGGCGGCTGTGCATTTTGAGGATCAACTAGCCTCTGAAAAAAAATGTGGCCACTTGGGAGGAAAAGTTTTAGTCCCTACTGCAACATTTGAAAGAACCTTAAACTCAGCAAGATTAGCAGCAGATGTCTTGGGAGTACCTACATTAATAATGGCAAGAACAGACGCTGAGGCTGCTAGATTAATTACAAGCGATATAGATGAAAGAGATCAAAAGTTTTTAACTGGAGATAGAACTTCTGAAGGTTTCTATAGAATGACAGGTGGTATAGATTGTGCAATAGCCAGGGGTATTGCATACGCACCTTACGCTGATTTAGTTTGGTGTGAGACTGCAACTCCTGATTTATCAGAGGCAAGAAAATTTGCTGAAGCTTTAAAAAAAGAACATCCAGACCAAATGCTAGCATATAATTGTTCTCCATCATTTAACTGGAAGAGACATTTAGATGAAGCTCAAATGAAAGTTTTTCAAAAAGAAATAGCTGCTATGGGTTATAAATTCCAGTTTATTACATTAGCTGGGTTTCATAACTTAAACTACTCAACATTTAAGCTTGCTGAAGCCTATAAAGAAAATGGAATGGCTGCTTATTCTGAATTACAACAAAAAGAATTTAGTGCAGAAAAAGACGGGTATTCCGCAACTAAACATCAAAGAGAAGTAGGAGTTTCTTATTTTGATGCGGTATCAAATGCAGTGACTAGAGGTCAATCAGCTACTACAGCTATGAACGATTCAACAGAAACTGATCAGTTTTAGTACAAGTCCCCCCAGTTAGAATAAAATATTTTATTCTAACAAAGTTATTATAAGGGATAATTTATTTATCTCTTATAATAATTTTTTTGACGTAATGAATATAAATTTATATAAATTACTAATTATATAAAAGGATAATAAATATGTTCAATGCTTTAGTTTTAAATAAAATAGAAGATGAAAAAGCCTCTGGAAAAGTAGAAGTAATAGAGACTTCTAATCTTCCTGATGGTGATGTGTTAATTAAGATTGATTATTCCACTATAAATTATAAAGATGCATTGGCAATTACATCTTCTTCCCCTATAATTAAAGATTATCCTATGGTTCCAGGAATTGATTTTGCAGGAACTGTTGAAGAAACTTCAAATAATAATTTTAAAACTGGTGATAAAGTAATACTTAATGGTTATGGAGTTGGTGAAAAGCATTGGGGAGGTATGTCTCAAAAAGCCCGTGTCAATGGTAATTGGTTAGTAAAACTTCCAGAAAATTTTACAACTAAACAAGCTATGGCCATAGGAACAGCAGGCTATACAGCAATGCTTTGTGTATTAGCTTTAGAAAAAAATGGAGTCACCCCAGATAAAGGGGAAATATTAGTAACCGGTGCGACAGGTGGAGTTGGTAGCGTTGCAATATCCCTCTTATCTAAACTAGGCTATCAAGTTTCTGCTTCATCAGGAAGAGCTGAATATACAGAATATTTAAAATCTTTGGGTGCCAGCAACATTATAGATAGATCAGAATTATCAGAAAAAGGGCGTCCACTTGGCAAAGAAAATTGGGCTGGTGCTATTGATTCAGTTGGTAGCTATACATTAGCTAACATATGTGCTTCCATAAAATATGGTGGCACTGTTGCTGCATGTGGTCTTGCGCAAGGCTTTGACTTACCTGCTACAGTTATGCCTTTCATTTTAAGAAGTGTAACACTTGCAGGAGTTGATAGTGTGTATTGTCCAATAGAAGAAAGAATAGTGGCATGGGAAAGATTAGCAAAAGATTTAAACTTAGCAAACCTTGATAGTATGATTTCCACCATTTCTCTTTCAGAAGTTGTAAGTTCAGCTCACAATATGCTTTCTGGCAAAACATACGGAAGAATCATTGTAGATGTTAATGCTTAAATAATTATTGATCCATAATAATATTTTGTTCTCTAGAACTATCTAAATAATTAGCACTTAATACTTTTAATTTTGGATTCAAATTTATTAAAAGTGGATTACCTGTAGGTATTTCTAATTCGTTAATTTTAACATTAGAAATATTAAAGAGTTTTTTACACAAAGCTCTTAAAGAATTCCCATGAGCAACAATAATAATATTCTTACCTTCAAAAATCTTTGGTTTAATATTAAAATCAAAATAAGGTATTACTCTATCATAAGTATCCTTTAATGACTCAGTATCTGGAATAACCTTAGAATCAATATTGTTATAAACAGAATCACTCCTAGGATTAAATTTATTATCTTTACTTAATTCTGGTGGCGCAATATCCCATGACCTCCTATAAATTTTAATCTGCTCTTCGCCTAATTTTTCTTTCATTTCTGCTTTATTTAATCCGGTTAAACTTCCATAATGTCTCTCATTAAATTCCCAGGACCTGATTATATCCATATTTTCCAGTGACATATTATTTAAAATAATTTTTAAAGTATTATTTGCACGCTTTAGATAAGATGTATAGGCGTGATCAATAGTAGTACTTTCAGCTATTAATAACTCTCCTGCTTTTTTAGCTTCTAATAGGCCATTTTCAGACAATTCTACATCATACCAACCAGTAAAACGATTCTGAAGATTCCAAACACTCTGCCCATGACGCACCAAAACTAGTTTACTCATAATTATTTTCCTATTAAAAGCAAATTACATATAATAAATGTATGAATAAAATTATATACTCATTAACAATATTATATTTTATATTTTTTAATAACATAATTTACACTAAAGACATTTGTAAAGACTGGTCAATATTAAAAACTATATGTATTTAATTTTCCTAAAAAATCAATTTAATATTATATATCTTTAATACTTTCCTTGTCTCTTTTTTTCCATTGTCTTCTTTCTACTGTAGAAAAAAAAATTTGTATTTTTGAATTAAATTCAGCTGGTTCTTCTAAATTAATAGCATGTCCAGTTTTTGGGGATATCCATAATCCCGATGTCTTAATTTGTCTTTTTAAATAAAGATTAATTTCAAGACATAATTCATCCTCGTCTCCAACGGCTAACAAAACGGGAATATTCATTCTTTTTAATTCTTTTTCAAAATCAATTAATGAAGGTCTTAATGCTTGGTATTGTTGCATTGTCAAAGCACTTCCTTCTGCAGAATGCTTTTCTAAATGACTTTTAAATTCACTCCATCCTCTTGGATCTTTATTTTTTAATTGAACTCTCGAACCTGAATTACTAATTACTGACGATGCAACTTTTGATCCTTTTTTAATAAAAGTATCCGCTAGTTCATTTGCCATATTAAAAAAACTTTTTCTATGTTCTGGCATAGCTCCCGATCCTACGCCAGCAATAACTAAGGACCTTGCCATACTTTTATACCTTAACCCAAATATTAAAGCTGCATATGCCCCCATACTTAACCCTACTATATGGGCTTTAGAAATTTTCATTCCATGCATTAAGTTAGCAATATCTTCCACAGAATATTCATAACCATATTTATTAAAATTTTTAGGGACATCTGACGGTGGATATCCTCTCGCATTAAAAGTGACGCACCTATATTCTCTAGAAAAATAACGAACCTGCTGTTCCCACTCTCTTAAATCAGAACCAAATTCATGAACAAAAACTATAGGATAACCTTTTCCCGTTTCTTCATAATATAATTTAACTCCATTAGATTTTATGTAGGGCATTTTAAATTATCCTAATAATTAACTACCTACCTTTAAATATGGGGGTACGTTTTTCATTAAATGCTAAACACCCTTCTTCATAATCCTTACTAGCAAAACAAACTTTTTCAAGTGCTTTACATTTTTCATATAATTTTTTGTCTTCAGGATTTGCATCAATAGCTAATTTTGCAGAAGTAATTGTTAAAGGAGCATTACCTATAATACTATTTAATACTTTCATCGTATCTTTTTCAAAACTACTTTCCTCAAAAATCTGCTCTACAATTCCCATTTGAATAGCTTCATTAGAAGAGAATTGTCTAGCAGTAAAAAATATATATTTAGCACGTGCTGGACCAATAATATTTCGCAATCTTTTAATTCCTTCATAATCATAAGCAAGTCCTAATTTAGCAGCAGGTATAGCAAATGTACTTTTCAATGATGCTAAACGTATGTCACAAGAAAGAGCTGTGGCTAGTCCACCTCCCATACAATAGCCATCAATTACTGCCACAGTTGGCTTAGAAAAACTTTGTAAAATTTTAAGCGCGTTTTTAGATACGTTATCGTATTTTAAAACTTCGTCTTTTCTAGATCTATTATTATTAAATTCAGATATATCTGCTCCTGCTGAAAAAGCCTTATTTCCTTTTCCTTTTAAAACAACACACCTAATATCTTTATTCTTCTTATATTCTTTTAATGATTGACCAATTTGTTCCCACATAGATAAAGAGATAGCATTTAATCTATCAGGATTATCTAATATAATATATCCTACTTTATCATCTATATAAGAATGAATACTTCCTGCTATAGATTTATCACTCATATTACTTTCTCCATCTTAAATTTAGCAATGCTTTCTGAATCATAACCAAGTTCTTTTAAAATTATATTAGTATGCTCACCCTTATTTGGAGCAGCTGTCTTAAGTTTACTAGGTGTCCTACTTAATTTCATAGCTTGACCCACTAACTTAATTTCTCCTAATTCAGGATGAATAACCGTTTGTGCAATTGCTGAATGCATAATTTGAGGGTCATTAAAAACTTCCTGAATATTATTAATTGGACCGCAAGGAATACTTGCTTTATTTAATTTTTTAATCCAGTCATTGTTGGTATTTATAGATAAAGCTTGTGTTATTATATTTGTTAATTTTTTTCTATTTTTAGTCCTAGCAGTATCATCCTCAAAATCTTTATCGTCTAAAGATTCTTTAATATCTAAGGCATTACACAATCTTCTCCACATAGCTTCTCCAGTAGAAGCTATATTAATATAACCATCTGCTGTTCTAAATGCCCCCATTGGTGCCATAGTAGGATGATCATTTCCCGTTTGCCCAGCTATTTCTTCTGAAACTAAATATCGGGCAGCTTGAAAATCTAACATAGAAACTTGAGACTCAAGTAAAGATGCGCTCACACATTGACCTAATCCAGATCTTTCTCTTTCATATAAAGCAGTCAAAATTCCTAAAGCACAGTGCAAACCTGCACTTAAATCAGCAACAGGAATACCTACTCTTAGAGGTCCATTACCTTCAAATCCAGTAACAGACATAAGTCCTCCCATACCTTGAGCAACCTGGTCAAAACCAGGAAGATCAGAATATGGACCACTTTGTCCAAAACCTGAAATACTTGCATATATTAGACGAGGATTAATTTCTTCCATGATTTCATAGTTAATACCAAGACGTTTTTTTACATTAGGACGAAAATTTTCAACTAATATATCTGCATTTTTTATTAATTCTTTAAATATTTTTAACCCATCTTTACTCTTAAGATTGAGAGTCATACTTCTTTTATTTCTATGTAAGTTTTGAAAATCCGACCCTTCTCTTCTGCCACTTAAATCGCCATTGCTATCAATACTATCTGGTGTTTCAATTTTTATAACATCTGCGCCCCAATCAGCAAATTGTCTAACTGCCGATGGCCCAGCTCTAACTCTAGTTAGGTCTATTAATTTAAGTCCTTGTAATGCTTCATTCATATCTATAACATATACTCACAATAATTTAATCTATAGATCGCTATACTATATTTATTACTTAACAAGGTAAATACATTTGGAAAATATAATAGAAATCTGGCTGTATAATGAAAATGCTCACTTAAAAGGGCTAGCATTTGGTTTTGTTCATTGCTCAATTATGCTTTTAGGTTATTATAGCGGATGGAGCATCAACAGATTATTTAAAATAATTTCTAATGGTTACATAGCAGGAATAATAGGAGCTGCATTATCTCATATTATTGCGGATATTTTAGCATCTTTAATTGATCCGCATCTTAGATCTGCTGTTTTTGGAATTGCTATTGGCGGAATTATTCCTTTATTGATGATACCGTTCTTAGAAAAATGGATAATAAAAAGCAAACATCATATTGTTGTCGGTGACCATGAAGATATTGAAAAAGATATAAAACTAAAACATAAATAAAATTATCTGTATCTATTGAAATTATAACTAATAATTACCATATATTAGTTAAGATGATGCCTATATGGATCATCTAAATTAGCAATCTAAATCAATAATTTAGATATTTTTAAACAGAAAGTGCCAATTTTATGGGCTTTCAATTATTAGTCGCTCAAAAGGAGGACAATATGAATACATTTGATTTGACACCATTTTACCGTCATTCTATAGGATTTGATCATCTAGAAAATATATTTGATAGCATGATTAAAATGAATGATGTTACAGATAATTATCCACCATATAATATTCATTCTAACGGTAAAGATAATTATACAATTGAATTAGCTGTTGCAGGTTTTGATGAAAAAAACCTTTCTATTAATTTAGAAGATGGCCTTTTAACTATTTCCGGCAATAAAGATAACGAAAATTCTCAATATATGCATCATGGAATTGCAAATCGTTCATTTAGAAGGACGTTTAGATTGGCTGAATATGTTGAAGTAATAGGAGCAGGAATAAAAAATGGAATTTTACAAATTCATTTAGAACGTAAGCTTCCAGAAGAACTTAAGCCAAAAAATATAGAGATTAAAACAGGAAGTGCTTTTAAAAAGTTTTTAGATAATACATCAAAAACTATAGAGGGACACATTTCTAGATAGTTGTAAATTGTGGGAGGTAATTAATTTGCCTCCCATACTAACTTAACACTATTGCTATTTATATATTTTTATTAGAAAATATATATAACTTGATATATATTAAAATGATGAAAATATTTTTATATATTTCAATATTAATACTTACTATGCAAAATTCTGTTCACGCAGAACGTCTTGCAATTTTAAATTGGGAAACTAAAGCTCCAGAATCTCTTGATAGCTTATCTCTCTCTGAAAATAAAGGTCGCGAAGAAGGTATAGCAATTATTGAATTAGACAAAAATAACAAAGACTACGGAAAAATTTTATCTAATATTCCCGTAGATCCGGATTTAATCTTGCACCATATTTTTTACAATCAAGACTTAACAAAAGCTTATATAACGGCTCTTGCAGGTGACAATCTTTTTTATATTAATCTTAAAGATAAAGTTTGGAGAATGCGTAATATTCCAGTTCCTATGTGTAAAGTTCAAGAAAATATAATTTTTTCAAATGATAATAAACGCTGGTGGTTAACCTGCATGGGATCCTCCAACATCATTGAGGGAAATGCTGAAAATGATAAAATAATTAGGGTTATAAATATTCCAGATTCCTATCCACACGGTATAACTTTAAATGAAGATATTGACAGAATACTTGTAGCAAGCTGTGTAGCACCGGATATGAGTAGCGCGGGAAAAACAATTGAAGTTATCGAAGCATCTTCAGGCAAGCATTTAGAAAGCATAGTTATATCAAAAGGAACGCTAAATGCCCCCGTAGAAGTTGTTTTTATGCCTGATACCAATCCGCCAATTGCATATGCAACTACTATGATGGAGAATAGTTTATGGGCACTTAAATGGGATCAAAATCTAAAAACATTTACAACAAAAGAAATTTTTGATTTTAGAAAAAATGATAAATCTCTTATGCCTCTTGAAATATACTATAATAATAATCTTACAAGAGCCTATATAACTTCAGCTAACCCAGGAAAAATTCATATTTTTGATATATCCAAGGATAAAATGTCACCCGTATTAATTAAAAGTTTAGAAACTGCAGGTGGCTCTCACCATGTTGCTATAACAAAAGATGAAAATTTTGCTTATGTACAAAATGGACTATTAAATATACCTGGAATTAATGATGGTTCTATTACGGTTATTGATTTAAATAACTTAGAAGTTATAGATGTTATAAATACATTTAAAAATAATGGAAAAGTACCTAATTCTATTACATTACTACCAGAATGGTATAATCCCGCTGGTCATATAAATAATGGGTTATAAGATTTAAATCTTAATGAACAATAGGCTCTGACAATATCCATAAACTAAATATGGTATATAAAATCATAAAGAAAGATAAAGGAAGATGTGCCTTAATAGCATTCTTTTTATTTACTACTAATGTATAAGCAATCTTTTGTGAAATTACTATCGACCCCATATGCCCTACAATTACAGAAAACAAAATTACGCTCCATCCTATTTTAGCATTAATAACATATGGATTTACTTTATAATTTTCTGTGCCAAATAGATCCCACCCTAAATTCAAAGGATCAGATAATAACGGAAAAGCTAACTGACCTGCAATTAATAAAAACGAAAAATAATGCGCCACATGATATGCTGCTGCTATAGGTATTAATGAAGGAGCAAAAATGATTATAAGATTTTTTATATTATAATCTTGTTTAAAATATTTTAATCCTTTTGCACAACTTAAAGAAAAGAAAAGTGCTAAAACTATTGGCATAAATATAATACCTAGGCTATCTAATATAATTTCAAGGTTTCCAAACCAAGATAATAATAATTTAAATATAGGAATAAAAAAGAAGTTAGATATTAGTGATACTTTAAAATCATACCAAAACTTAGTTTCTAGAACCCCATCAAAACTAATACTTGACACTGCAATGATAATAAATATTGCAGAATAAATACTTCCTTTACCCATTAAAATACCTGAAAATGGCATTCTAATATTATTTTTTTTATTTTTATAATAGGGCGAGAATATTCCAATTCGCCCTAACATTCCAAAATATATAGAAAAAATTTCTGCATAAGCAAACCAACGAACTCTTCCATATATCAGCATGCCTAAAAAAGTAATAAAAGAATAAATAATTAGAAATAAAGATAAATTTTTTGGGACTTCTCTTCCAGGATAAACTATGGCAAACCAAACAAATATTATTAATAAAATTATACCTAATATACTTATTTCTCTTATAGATTTTCGCCTAATTTTTTTTATCCATTTAAATTGATATAAACTTCTTATTATAAAAGAGAATGGAGAAAACCAAGGATTAACTTTGGGCCAAAACCTTCCAGAAAAAATAGATAAATACGCAAACCCAACCCAAAACCAAACCCAAATTAATACGTTTATAATATTATTTAATGGACCCTGATCTCCATAATAACCTGCGTATATTAAAAATAATATAACAGTAAAACCTAAACTTCCTATCCACTTATTGTTATATAAATGTCTCTCAGCAATATTTTTATTAGCCTCAATATATTTATTTAAAAAATATTTTGAAAATAATAAAGTTACAAAAATAATAAAAGCTGAAGAAATTAAATATATATATAAAGGAATAGGTAATTCGTATCTTACATTTAAACCATGCGAAAATGAAACTGAGGGAACAAATATAAAAAATAAAATATTAAGTGATAAAGATAAACTATTTAGTTGGTAAAAATGGGATTTTTTTACCATCAGTTACATTTTTCTTAACAATAGTTTTGTTTTTAGTACAACCAATTTTAATAAATAGTTCTACTTGTCCTAAACCATCTTCCCCTGTACAAAGGTTAATTGCTACATTTGACTTAGCATCCATTAAGTCATCATAAATTACTTTATTACAAATTAAATCTGTTACTTTTATTTGAGAATTCATTTCTGATAAATTAACTACAAAAGCTTCTATAGTATCCTCAGAATAAGCCGAATTATAAAAAAACAAAGTTAAAATAAAAACTAATTTTAAAAATAAATTTTTCATCTAACAACCTTAGTAAAATTATATAGGACTATAATATCATTTATAAAAAATATTACTAGCTATTACTGTACATTATAACTGATCTGAACCAGTTATATATTTATTTAGCAATAATAAATTAAAACTTATTTACTGCTGGGCAGCCTTATATTTTCTGCATGGTTATTTTTTTATATAATGTAGAAGTTTAGAGTTTAGTTGGATTAGGAATATCTTTATATATCTTTTCTGGATCAAAAGATTTTTTACTTTCTATGAATTTTAAAGGCTTATCTAGATTAGATGCTCCTATAGGTACTTCTCTATAAAAACAACTTCTATAACCTACATGACAAGAAGCTTCATTTCCTCCTAAATCAGGACCCGTCAAAAACACCTCTATTACTAAACTATCTTGGTCATCATCTATTAGCATTCTGTCTAATTTTTGGACCATACCAGAAGTTTCCCCTTTTTTCCATATACTCTTTCTAGATCTCGACCAATAATGAGCATAACCTGAGGATATAGTTAACTTCATTGCCTCTTCATTCATATATGCAAACATTAAAACTTCTTTAGTTTCTGCATGTATAGTTATACAAGGTATTACCCCTTTCTCATCAAATTTAGGAGCAAGGTCTATTCCCTCTTCAACTTGTTCTATAGAAATTCTTTTTTTAAAACTCATTTAATCACTATCTGACTTTATTTTTACAGAATTAATAATTTAAAACTTACATAAATTTTCATAAATTAAAAGAAATAATCTTTGAAAATTAAGCATACTATATATATAGTATAAATAAATAATTTCAAAATAAACCGGAGCCGCTATGACTAAGGAAAAAACTATTAGCCAAAAATTTATAAAACCTACAAGAGAAGAGGCTATGGCTGCCGTTAGAACAATGCTTGCATGGGCTGGTGACGACCCAAATAGAGAAGGTTTATTAGATACACCAAAAAGGGTAGTCAATTCTTATGAAGAATTCTTTAGCGGTTATGCTATGAACCCATATGAAATTTTAAACAAAACTTTTGAAGAAATTGCTGGTTATGACGAAATGATTATTATTAAAGATATACAATTAGAATCAACTTGTGAGCACCATATGGCACCAATACTTGGTAAAGCTCACGTAGCTTATATTCCTAATAAAAGAGTAGTAGGAATAAGTAAATTAGCACGCATAGTAGATGTCTATGGTAAAAGATTACAAACTCAAGAAACTATGACAGTACAAATAGCAGACACTATTCAAAAAGTTCTTGATCCTAAGGGTGTTGCTGTAGTTATTGATGCTGCTCACCAATGCATGACAACAAGAGGCGTACATAAAGAAAATTCTACTACAATAACAAGTCGTATGTTAGGTATTTTCAGAACCGATTATCGTACTAGATCAGAATTTATGAATTTAATTAACAATTAAGTTAGTAATGATTAAAAAATGTGGATAAATTTATGGGAAAAGTATCTATTACGCCCTCAGTTCCTATAATTTTAGCATCTGCCTCTAAAATTCGTGCCAAAATTTTAAAAAATACAGGACTTATTTTTTCTATAGAAACCTCAGATATCAATGAAGATGAATTAAAAAAAGAATTGCTTAATAAAAATGTAACAGAAAAAGTGAAACTATTAGCGTGTGCAAAAGCCTCTAATGTAAGTAAAAAATATCCTAATAAATATGTAATAGGGGCAGACCAGATATGTTCCCTTAAAGACAAAATATTAAACAAACCAATTACTATGGATAATGCTATTAAGCAACTCTCAGAACTATCAGGAAAGACCCACAAACAAACAAGTGGTATATGCTTATACTATAATAACGCATTAATTTGGTCTTATGCAGAGGAAACATTATTAACAATGCATAAACTTGATAACTCTGAAATAATTAGATACCTAGAATTAGATAAACCTTTTAATAGCTGTGGCTCTTATAAATATGAATCGTTGGGGTATCATTTATTTTCTGAAGTGATTGGACAATCTGAAACTATTCAAGGATTTCCAATTATTCCTCTACTAGAACAGTTCAGAAAAAATAAATTATATTCATTAAGTAATAATTAAAATAGTATAAAATATTATACAAATTATATGAGGTTTAATTAATAAAATGCGTGTAATAAAAATACATAATACTTTAGGAAATAAAAAAGAAGTATTTGTTCCTATAGATGAAAAGCATATTAGAATTTATGCTTGCGGCCCAACGGTATATAATTATGCTCACATAGGCAATGCAAGAATGGCAGTTGTCTGTGATTTATTAGTTAGATTTATGAAACATACTTATCCAAAAGTTACCTATGTTTCTAATATAACAGATATAGATGACAAAATTATTAATGCAGCAATAGAAACCAACACCCCTATAAAAGATTTAACTATTAAGTATGAAAAAATTTATAATAAAAATATGTTAGAACTTGGTGTACTACAACCTGATATTCAGCCTAGAGCTACAGAACATATAGAAGAAATGATTGCTTTAATTAAAAAACTTATCGAAAAAAATCATGCGTACGTTTCGGAAAAGCATGTATTATTTGATGTAACATCATATAAAAACTACGGATTATTATCTGGTAGAAATAAAGAAGATCAAATAGCTGGAAGTAGAATAGAGGTAGCAGATTATAAGAATAACGCTGGTGATTTTATTCTTTGGAAGCCTAGTACTGACGAACAACCAGGATGGGACTCTCCCTGGGGAAGAGGAAGACCAGGTTGGCATATTGAATGCTCAGCAATGGCTGAAAAAACTTTAGATTTGCCCTTTGATATTCACGGAGGAGGCTTAGATTTAACTTTCCCTCATCATGAAAACGAAATAGCTCAAAGTTGTGCAGTTCATAATTTTAAAAATCCAAAAGAATATGCAAAGTATTGGATACATAATGGCTTTGTTACTATGGATGGAGATAAAATGTCTAAGTCTCTTGGAAATATATTTCTAGTACATGATTTATTACAAAAATATCCTGGAGAAACTTTAAGGCTTGCTTTACTTTCTTCTCATTACAAACAACCACTGAATTGGAATTCTAATATTATAGACCAGGCACAAAAAAATCTTGATAGATTATATAGAGTTTTAAAAGAAAATGATCATATAATCATGGACGAAAAAACAGAGCCAGATGAAGAGGTAATTAACGCCTTATCGGATGATATTAATTCTTCCCAAGCAATATTTGAAATAAACTCTATAGCTGATAAATTATCAAAATGTGAACAAGAAGAAAAAAGTATATTAAAAGCAAAATTAGTTTCATCTGGAAAAATACTAGGTATATTACAAGATTTGCCAAATAAATGGCTTAAATATGGAGCTACTAATAATAATATAGATAGTAATTTAATTGAAGAATTGATAGATAAAAGAAAAGAAGCTAGAAAAAATAAAAATTTCAATAAAGCAGATGAAATTAGAATAAAACTAAAAGAGATGAATATAGAGATTGAAGACACCACTGATGGTACTATATGGCGAAGCAAAAATTAATCTAAGTTAAAGATAAAAAAATGAATAATAAAAATAATACAATTATAGTTACTTTTCCTGACGGAAACATAAAAGAATATAAAAAAGGAATAACTGGTTATCAAATTGCAGAAAGTATTGCAAAATCTCTAGCTAAAGAAGCTATTGCGATAGAATTAAATAACAAAGTATGTGATTTATCTTTAGAAATTCATAATAATGTTAGTCTCAAGATTATAAAGCGTACTGATGAACGTGCTTTGGAACTTATAAGACATGATTGTGCTCATGTAATGGCAGAAGCTGTTCAAGAACTATTTCCTGAAACTCAAGTTACAATTGGCCCTGCTATTGATAATGGTTTCTATTATGATTTCTCCCGGGATAAAGCTTTTACTCCAGATGACTTAATAATAATTGAAAAAAAAATGCATGAAATTATTCAAAAAAATACATCTTTTATTCGTGAAATATGGAAAAGAGATGATGCAATATCATTTTTTAAAAATAAAAAAGAACACTATAAAGCTGAACTAATTTCTGATTTACCTCAAGATGAAATTATAACCCTATATAAACAAGGTAATTGGACAGATTTATGTAAAGGCCCTCATCTTCCATCTACAAAACATATTGGCAAAGCTTTTAAATTAATGAAAGTGGCTGGAGCTTATTGGAGAGGAGATTCTTCTAATGCTATGCTCACACGTATATATGGGACCGCTTGGAGAAATGAAGAAGAATTAAGCAACTATCTTATGATGCTAGAAGAAGCAGAGAAAAGAGACCATAGAAAACTTGGAAGAGAGATGGACCTTTTTCATTTTCAAGAGGAATCACCAGGATCTGTTTTTTGGCATACAAAAGGTTGGTTACTATTTCAAACTCTAATAAATTATATGAAAAAAAGACAAGATGCTGCGGGATATTTTGAAATTAATACTCCTGATATTATGGACAAATCACTTTGGGAAAAATCTGGCCATTGGGAAAAATTTAGTGACAGTATGTTTACTACGGAAGAAAAAGAAAACAGAATATATGCTCTTAAACCTATGAGCTGTCCAGGAGCCGTTCAAGTTTATAAACAAGGTATAAAAAGTTACAGAGATTTGCCTTTAAGATTAGCTGAGTTTGGTAAAGTTCACAGATACGAACCATCTGGTGCTCTGCATGGCTTAATGAGAGTAAGAGGATTTACTCAGGATGATGCTCATATATTTTGCACAGAAGACCAGATAACAGAAGAATGTAAAACTGTATGTAATTTAATACTAAGCATTTATAAAGATTTTGGATTTGAAGATATTCATATTAAATTTTCTGACAGACCTGAAAAAAGAGTGGGAAGCGATGCTATATGGGACAAATCTGAGCAAGCTCTTAAAATAGCAATTGAGGCCTCAAGACTCTCTTATACGCATAACCCTGGGGAAGGTGCTTTTTATGGCCCAAAAATTGAATTTGTACTCAGAGATGCAATTGGAAGAGACTGGCAATGTGGCACTCTTCAAGTAGATCTAAATTTACCGGATAGATTATCTGCTAATTTTATAGCTGAAGATGGTCAAAAATATGCACCTGTTATGCTGCATAGAGCATTATTTGGTTCAATTGAACGCTTTATAGGAATCCTTATAGAAAACTATTCCGGTCGTTTACCTTTATGGTTAGCTCCTACTCAAATAGTTATAGCTACGATTACCTCCGATACGAATACTTATGCAGAAGAAGTATTTAGTATGCTTAGAGAAAAAAATCTAAGAACTGAAATTGATATTAGAAATGAGAAAATTGGTTATAAAATTAGAGAACATAGCATAGCTAAAATACCAGTTTTAATAATTATTGGTAAACAAGAGGCAGAGCAAAGAAAACTTTCTGTAAGACGATTAGGGTCTAATGATACTGCAAATTTTGATCTAGATACTGTAATAACTTCATTAACAAAAGAAGCTAAATCACCTTAATATTTATTATGATTAAAACTATATTTATTTATATTATTAAATTATATCAATATACTATATCACCTTTATTAGGACCACATTGTCGGTTCCATCCCACATGTTCAAACTATGCGATAGAATCTATAAAAAAGCATAATATTTTGAAAGCTATGTATATTATTTTCAGAAGAATATCGCGATGTCATCCATGGGGAAAATCTGGCGATGACCCCGTGCCAGATTAATATAGTAAAGAAAATATAGCTGATATTATTCCAATTGTTATTAACCAACTTCCATATATTCTAGACACAAATAAAATATATTTTTTATTAAAAATATTAAATATTTTAAATAAATAAATTAAAATAATACTTAGCCAAATAATAATTATTAAATTTCCTCCAGGAAAATTTATAAAGCTTTTTAATGTAAACGTTTCTATATCTTTTAAAGCAACATGAAATGCAATAATAAAACCAAAAAATATGAGAACAAAAGTTTTAAATAAATTATTTATAGGGTTAAACCATAATATAACACCTAAAAATATAGATAAAAAATATAAGATAACTAAAGGAAATTTATCAAACCCCCAAAAATAATCTAAGTTATATAAAAATATCCAATTTAAAATTAAGTCTATTGACATTAGCGTACTTATGTATGCAAGAAGAAATAATCCAAAGAAATAAAAATAGGAAAGATTTTTATTACTATCAAATAGTAATAAAGACAATCCTGCTAAGCATAATAAGAATATGAAATTGTTAAGTATATAATACATGCCAGATTCAAACATACCATATTCCTGAATAGGAATAAAAAACAACTTGCTGATTATAAAATAAGACAAACCTGTCATAATAATACAAAGTAAAATTTTAAATTTTCCTAATAGCATTAGGTATAAATTCTAAATAAAAATATTAGTCCATTAATAGAGATTAAAAAACCTATTATTCTTGAAATTTTCCCATTATAAAATTTATCTAAAAAATATCCCACCCCTATTCCAAACAAATGAATTAATCCTGTAGATAAAACAAAACCAATAATAAAACTTAGCGGATCATTTGATCTTGGTAATTCAAAGCCATGAGCATAACCATGAAAAAGTGCAAATATAGAAATAACTAAAATTGCAATAAGTTCGTTAGGTGACCATTTAACTAAAATAACAAAACCTAATAGTATCACTGAGAAAGATATTACTTGTTCTACAAGAATAAATGCAAAAATTTTAGAAATAGCTATTAAAGCCCCAAAACACATAATTAATGGAAAACTCATTGGTAATAACCATATTTTTCTCCCTCCCATTTGTGCACCCCAAACTCCAACACTAAACATTGCTAAAAAATGGTCCAAACCTAACATAGGATGACTAAAACCACTTCCAAACCCTGTATAGCCATTAACTAAAGAATGTGCATGAGCATCTATAATAAAAAATGATAAAACAAAAATAATTTTAAAAAATATAGTTAATATAAAAGTCATCTGTCATCAATCTGTAGTTTATTATATTTATGAGTCTAAAAATATTTTTGTCAATTATCCACTATTACTTGACTTGACCATAATATATGACATGTTGCGCCAATAATCTTACTTAAAGTAAAACAAATAGTAAATTATGTTAACCTACAAATAATATTTCTAAAGAAAGTATTAATATATGTCACAAGAATTACGTAATATTGCAATTATTGCACACGTCGACCATGGTAAAACTACATTAATTGATTCTATTATGAAACAAAGTGGAATGTTTAGAGATAACGAAAAAGTCAGTGAAAGGTTAATGGACTCTGGAGATTTAGAAAAAGAGCGCGGCATTACTATTCTTGCAAAGCCAACTTCAATTGCTTGGGATAATGTTAGAATAAATATAATTGATACACCTGGACATGCTGATTTTGGAGGAGAAGTTGAGAGAGTATTAGGAATGACTGATGGGGTAATTCTATTAATAGATGCTGCAGAGGGACCTATGCCACAAACAAAATTTGTTCTAGGCAAAGCTCTAGCGCAAGGATTAAAACCTATTGTTATTATTAATAAAGCAGATAGGCCAGATAGAAGACCAGAAGAAGTTTTAGAAGAAATTTTTGATTTATTCATTGCCTTAGATGCAAATGAAATGCAGTTAGATTTTCCAACTTTATATGCTTCAGGAAAAAATGGTTGGTGTGTAAAGGAATTAGAAGATCCTCATGAAAACCTTAACCCACTATTAGATCTAATTATAAAACATGTTGACGCACCTAAAACAAATAAAGACCTTCCATTTGCAATGTTAGTCACTTTATTATCTTATGATCCTTATTTAGGCAGATGCCTCATAGGAAGAGTTGAACAAGGCTCAGCAAAAGTTAATGATATTGTAAAAGCTATAAATCTAAATGGTGATAAAATTGAAAATGGTAGATTAACTAAATTACTAAAATTTGAGGGTATACAAAAAGTACCTGTAGAAGAGGTAAACCCAGGTGACATTATATGTGTAGCAGGATTAACTAAAACCTCTGTAGCAGATACAATCTGTGAAATATCATTGGAAACTCCCATGCAATCTACACCTATTGATCCTCCTACTATGGCAGTTACTATTACCGTTAACGATTCTCCTTTTGCTGGAACAGAAGGAAAAAAAGTAACCTCTACCGTTATTAGAGAAAGATTATTAGCTGAAGATGAAACTAATGTAGCTATAACTTTTTCTGAAAGTGATAATAAAGATTCTTTTGAGATAGGAGGTAGGGGAGAGTTACAATTAGGTGTATTAATAGAAACTATGAGAAGAGAAGGTTTTGAATTAACTGTCTCACGCCCAAAAGTTCTTTTTAAAAAAGATGATAACAACAAAATTAGTGAACCTATTGAAGAAGTAATAATAGATGTAGATGAAGAATATGTAAGCACAGTAGTAGATGCTATGAATAAAAGAAAATCTGAAATGCAAGATATGAGATCTTCAGGAGTAGGAAAAACGCGTTTAAAATTTTATGCCCCTTCAAGAGGATTAATTGGCTACCAAAGTAAATTTTTAACTGATACAAGAGGTACAGGTGTACTTAACAGATTATTTCACTCCTATGCACCTTACAAAGGAGATATTTCAGGAAGAAGAAATGGTGCTTTAATTTCAACAGACACAGGAAAAGCCGTAGCATTTGCTATATGGAAACTTCAAGAACGTGGCTCAATGTTTGTTAGCCATAATACTGTAGTATATAAAGGCATGATAGTTGGAGAACACTCTCGTGATAATGACTTAGAAATAAATGTTTTAAAAGGCAAACAATTAACAAACATGAGAGCTTCTGGAACTGATGAAGCTGTTACCTTAGTACCTCCTAGAATAATGTCTTTGGAACAAATGATGGCTTATATTAATGAAGATGAGCTTTTAGAAGTAACTCCATTAAATTTAAGACTAAGAAAAAAGTTTCTTGCTTATAAAGATAGAAAAAAAAGTACTAGATAATTATTTATGTTATATGTAAACCATAATTAAATAGTCTTTTATAGGAGCTAAATAATGGAAAGCAAGAATACTCATTTTTTACAACCTTTAATAAATTTTATAGAAATAATAGCTAGTAACTTAGGCGCATTACTAGTAAAATCCTTTCATTATCTTGCATTGTTTTTAATAGGTGCAGCAATTGTATGGGCAGCTGCCGTAGAATTTCTCTCTATGATGGACAAAGGCTCCGCATCTATAGAAGATATTTTATTATTATTTATATATTTAGAATTAGGTGCTGTAGTAGGAATATATTTCCAAACTAATCATATGCCTGTAAGATTTTTGATTTATGTAGCTATCACAGCTCTTACGCGTTTATTGTTAGAACTAGTTTTTGATTGGCATAATACTGCATATATAAATATTATTATAGTTTGTGGTGGTATATTATTATTAGCTACAAGTATATTAGTTCTAAGATATGCATCACATCATTATCCATCAAAATAATACCTCTTAAAAAAGTTAAGGAATTAGTATCGAAGACCCAGTTGTTTTTCTTCCTGAAAGATCTTGATGAGCTATGGAAGCATCTTCCAACGAATACTTTTGATTAATATTAATTTTTAAAACTCCTTTATTAATTAAATCAAATAGTTGTTTTGAATTTTTTTGTCTTTCAACAGGGTTTTTTGTATAGGTCATTAATCCACCAGTAGCAATAGATTGAGAAAAAGGTCTGATAACAGATATGTCTACGGGTTGTATAGGACCGGATGCAAAACCATAACAAACAAGTCTACCCCTTTCAGCTAGACATGATAAGCCTTTACTAAAGGTATCCTTCCCTATAGCATCATATACTACGTCTACTCCTCTACCTTCTGTTATATCTTTTACTTTAGTTGAAAAATCTTCCTTAGTATAAAGTATTGTATGATCACAACCATATTTTAAAGCATAATCGGATTTTTCTTCAGTCCCTACTGTACCAATTACTCTTGCACCAATATATTTTGCCCATTGACACAATATTAATCCTACTCCACCTGCGGCTGCATGAATAAGCACAGTTTGGCCAGGCTTTAAGTTCCACGACTCATGTAGTAAATACTGTGCTGTGAGTCCTTGAAGCGTAGATGCTGCAGCAATATCTAACGAAGTATTTGCATCTAATAATATTAATCGATTAGCATTAATTAACATTCTTTCTGAATATGAACCTATAACCATGCAATGTGAAACTTTATCTCCTACACTAAAGTCTTTAACATCCTCACCTATAGCTTCTACAATTCCAGCTGCTTCCATACCTAATGTTGCAGGAAAACTTTTAAAAGCCAAAGGATGATTGCCACTTCTTTGCATTATATCAATATAGTTTAGACCTATAGCTTCATGCTTTATAAGAACT
>DQLC01000086.1 GCA_015660425.1 Alphaproteobacteria bacterium | reverse complement strand
TAAGACCATAAAAAGATGTTATAGATATAGGGATAAAATTATACAATTAAAAAATAAAAAAGGATTTTAAATATGAGGCTACTTTTATACTTTATTATTTATTTATTATTAGTATTTCCATTACAAGCAGAGAAGGTTCCTGCAGGTTATGCTGCCAAATGGGACACTATACCTTTAACGGATTTAGATTATAAAATTAAAAATAAAGTTAATTGTAAATCCTTTGAAGGAACTTTAAAAGAAGGAAAAATAGAGCAACCACATATTAGTCCTTTTAAAATTATAAATGAAACATTAAAAAGTTTTATTGCGGGTTATAAAGTAAGAATGTCTCAAGATGAGTTAAATAGCTTTCCAAATATTGATACGGTAGTAATATGGCCTAATTATGAACAGTCAAATTGGTATGTACTTATGGGAAGTGAGTCATGTTTTGTCAAGTGGATAGAGCTTCAGCCAGATAATATTGATAATATTATTTCTATAGGTAAAAAGATTTAATTTTCTTACTTTTTTATAAAATTGTAATAATAGACAATTTTAAAAATTAGCAATTTATAAATTTTTTATTTATACATCTTATTTTTAAGTTTTCTCCTTTATCAATTTCATTGGGTGACATCATTTTTATAAATTTTGGTAAGTTATCTTTGGCTAATCTATTGTTTCTTAATGCAGATACGCTTAACCACATATAAGCTAAAGAATAGTCCTTTTTGTATGTAACTTCATTAATATAAGCCATACCTATATAAAATTGTGCCTCATCATTGCCTTTATTTGCTGCTAATCTAAACCATTTTATAGCTTCTCTATAATCTTGCAATAAACCTTGTCCTTTGCCATAGAGTAAACCTAGTCCTACTTGCGCTTCTGTGACCCCTTTTTTTGCTAAAGGTTCCCATTCATTAAAGGCAGTTATGAAATCTTTCTTATTATATGCATTTTTAGCTAAATTTAAGTCAGCGGATATTACAGTATCTATAAAAATTAATATTAAAAAAGTAGTTGTATAAATAATTCTTACTATCATTTTTTAAATGATACTTCTATGCATAAAAAAATAAAGATATATTTATATTAATTTATTTAAACTAATAACTTTAATATCTTCACATATCTTTATATAAATTATATAGTCTTAAATATGAAGAATAGAATAGCATTAATCACAGGTATTACTGGACAAGATGGGGCTTATTTAGCTAAATTTTTATTACGCAAAGGTTATAAAGTTCATGGAATAAAAAGACGTTCATCTTCATTTAATACAAGTAGGATAGATAACCTTTATCAAGATCCACACTCAGATGGTGTAAATTTTCATCTACACTATGGAGATATGACTGATGCAACTAATTTAATAGGACTAATGCAGAAAATTAATCCTGATGAAGTTTACAATTTAGCTGCACAAAGTCATGTTCAAGTAAGTTTTGAAACACCTGAATATACAGCTAATGCTGATGGTATAGGTACTCTTCGTTTACTTGAAGCTATAAGACTTCTTAATATGACAAAAACTGTAAAATTTTATCAAGCATCTACATCAGAATTGTATGGTAATTCTGAAACTATCCCACAAAATGAAAGTACTAATTTTTCTCCAAGGTCACCTTATGCTGCCGCAAAACTATATGCCTACTGGATTACAGTAAATTATAGACTAGCTTATAATATTTATGCATGTAATGGAATTTTATTTAATCATGAGAGTCCTATAAGAGGAGAAACATTCGTAACTCGTAAAATTACAAGGGCTGTTGCAGCTATAAAACTGGGCTTGCAAGAAAAGTTATATATAGGAAATTTAGAAGCAAAAAGAGATTGGGGTCATGCAAAGGATTATGTAAAAGGAATGTGGCTTATGCTTCAGCAAAAAGAAGCTGATGATTATGTTTTATCAACCGGTAAATCACATACAGTAAAAGAATTCGTAGAAAGGGCATTTTCTGAAATTGGTGTTACTATCGTATGGAAAGGTCAAGGCGTAGAAGAAAAAGGATATAGTTCAAAGGATAATAGAGTATTGGTTGAAGTAGATAAAAGATATTTTAGACCAACAGAGGTAAACTATTTATTAGGAGATTCGGCAAAAGCTGAAAAAGTATTAGGATGGAAAGCTCATACCAAGTTTTCAGAATTGGTAATTGAAATGGTTCGAGAAGATTTAAAACTTGTAGATTTAGAACAAAAAACAAGACGTTTTGGAATTGATGATTGAAGAACACTCCTAAAGAAAAATATTCATTAATTGGAAAGCGTGTTTATGTTGCAGGTCATAAAGGTATGGTTGGCAGTGCAATAGTAAGAGCTTTAACGAATATAGATTGTTCAATATTAACTGAAAGTTCCAGTAATTTAGATTTAAAAGATAATAAGGAAGTGGATGTTTGGTTTAATAATAATAAACCTGATACTGTATTTCTTGCAGCTGCTAAAGTTGGTGGAATATTAGCTAATAATGATTATCCAGTAGATTTTTTAGAGGATAATTTAGCAATTCAAAATTCTGTAATTTCAGCGTCCTATAAACATAAAGTAGAAAAATTTATGTTCCTAGGTTCAAGTTGTATTTATCCTAGAGGAGCGGATCAGCCGCTAAAAGAAAGTAGCCTATTAACAGGAGCATTGGAGCCCACTAATGAAGCCTATGCTATTGCAAAAATAGCTGGCATTAAACTTTGTCAAGCCTATAGAAAACAATATGGAGTAGATTATATTTCTGTAATGCCTACCAATTTATATGGTCCTGGTGATAATTTTCACCCCCAAAATAGTCATGTAGTAGCAGCATTAATTTCTAAATTTTATGATGCTATAAATAAAGGAAGTGATCAAATTGTTTTATGGGGTACTGGAAGCTCACTAAGAGAATTTATGCATGTTGATGATATGGCAGATGGTTTGATTTTTATAATGCAAAATTATAGTGATGTAGAGCATATAAATATAGGTACAGGTAAAGAAATTTCTATTAAAGATTTTGCTGAACTAATTAAAGATATATCTGGATGGAGTGGTCAAATAGATTTTGATAGTTCTTATCCAGATGGGATGCCAAGAAAAGTGATGGACATTAATAAAATTAATGATCTTGGGTGGAAAGCAAAGAAAGAATTAAAGGTAGGTTTAAAAGAAGTTTATAATTGGTATGTAATAAATTATAATAATGTAAGAATTAAATAATTTATTTTTTTAAATCTATATAAATACTATTTCTCTATATATATTAATATAGTTTTAAATATGGATTAAGTAATTATGAATAATAAGTTATTTTATCAGATAAGAATATATTTTTCTTCAGAATTCACCAATATTTATAAAAATAAAATTAGGATGGAAGCAAAAGATAAATTGTTAAAGATATTGAGAAAACATAATGCAGATTTATTAAGTCAATATGATGGATTTATGGGATATATATTGAAGTCAGAAAAGGAAAATAATATTAACACACCCTTATATAAATGGACTAAAGATTCTCTTAAAAATACTAGTAAAGTAGATAAATATCATAATTCTTATACAATTTATGTAAATTCTGAAGAAGTTTATTCAAAAGAAGTAGCTGATAGTT
>DQLC01000115.1 GCA_015660425.1 Alphaproteobacteria bacterium | reverse complement strand
TTGATAATACATTTAAAGAACTTTTATTTTATCCTAGTGTAATAGATAAGGTAACTTCTTTATTAGGTAATAATTTTAGATTACATAACGGTAAGATGAATATGAAATCACCTTCTGCAGGAGGTTTAGTTGATTGGCATCAAGACTGGGCTTTTTATCCACATTCTAACGATGATGTTTTAGCAGTGGGTATAATGTTAGACGATATGACATTAGAAAATGGTACAGTATTATTTGTTCCTGGTTCACATAAAGGTCAAGTTTATGATCATCATCATAAGGGCTATTTTGCAGGTGCAATAGATATTGAAAAAAATAGGATAGATTTAAGTAAAACTGTTGAAGTTACAGGAAAGGCAGGGAGTATTACTATACATCATGCCAGATTATTGCATGCGTCTAAGCCTAATAATTCTAATAGCATGCGTAGGTTTTTACTTTGGGAGTTTGCTGCTAATGATGCATGGCCTCTTATGGGTATCAATAATTATGATGATTTTAATAAAAAAATTATATCAGGGAATATAATAAATACCCCTAGATTAAGTAACGTTCCAGTAAGAATGCCTTTACCTGCAGCAAAAAACCAAGGTTCTATATTTGAAAATCAAAAAGCGGTAACGAAAAATAAAAAAACAATATATCAATAGTTAAATACTATATGTATTTTTAATATTAAATTATTTGCATAACACAATAATAAGTGTAGCATTTACTATACATTATAAATGTAATTAGGGGGAGAGAATATGAAGATAATATATACAATATTTATTTCTGCATTTTTGGCTTTATCAGCGTTTGCTGATACTACAGATCAGAAATGGATGAATAAAGTAGAAGTAACTAAAAAAGGTGCACATTGTATAGATGATAGTAATTGTTTTAATCGTTATCATCCAGCAATTTCTGCAGTAGCAAAAGCAAATCCAGGGGATATTATTATTATTCATTCTAGAGATGCTTTGGACAGTCAATTTAGATTAGATTCTATAGCTGATGATCTTTCAACAGTAGATTTAGGTTTAGTTCATCCTATGACGGGTCCAGTTCATATAAATGGTGCTAAGAGAGGCGATGCATTAGAAGTAGAGCTTATAGATATCATTCCTGATGAGTATGGTTATACAGTTATTGTGCCAGGCTTTGGTTTTTTAAGAGATTTATATCCAGATCCTTATATAGTTAATTGGAAACTTACAAGAATAGGGGCAGTTTCAGATGGAATGCCAGGAATAACAGTTCCTTTTGAAGCTTTTCCAGGTTCTATAGGTGTTTTACCAGGTTTACCAGAAGTTGCTGCATGGAAAGCACGTGAAGCTGATTTAGCAGCTGCAGGTGGCGTTGTGCTTGGCCCTTCAACTGGAGGAGCACTTCCTGCATCCGTATGTGGAGAAGGCGGTAGTCATGCTAATGATTGTCTTAGAACTATTCCACCTAGAGAAAATGGAGGAAATATGGATGTCCAACAAATGCAAATTGGTACAAAAATTATTTTTCCTTGTTTCGTAGATGGATGTGGTTTGTTTACTGGTGACGTGCACTATGCCCAAGGGGATGGTGAGGTATCAGGTACTGCAATTGAAATGGGTGCTATTAATGTATATAGAACTAGAATTCTTAAAGGCAAAGGTAAAGACATGGATATGCCTGTTACAGTAGGTGATGATCAAATTAGAGATATGGAACCTACGCGTTATTATCAAACAGTAGGAATTCCATTAAAAGGCAAGGGTGTAGCTCTTCCATTTCATGCATATTTAGATTCTGAAAAAATTACTAATTTAGATAATTTATCTGAGGATTTAACTGCTGCAGCACGTCATGCTTTAATTCAAATGATTGACTATATCGTTAGAGAGCATGGCTTATCTAGAGAACAAGCCTATATTTTATGCTCTGTAGCCGTAGATCTAAGAGTAGGACAAGTAGTTGATGTTCCTAATTTTATAATTACAGCTGTTCTAAACTTGAACGTTTTTGATAAAAACCGTAACTAGTATAGTCTAATTATTATATATGAGAGGTACATTGTTTGTATCTCTCATATATAGTATAAAGCCCTTATGTTGAATAGACGTTTTTTTATTAAATTTGTAATATTTCCTATATCATTAGTGACTATGGGACACGCACCTTGGGGGCAATGGCAAGTTTATCGTATGCGGCACATGTTACTTTTAAGTGTGATTGAAGATGAAAAAAGTTACCCGTTTTCAAAACAAATAATTGAATCACTAGAAAAAACCTTACCTGAAGCAAGAGCTAGACCTGCTAGAGCAAGAGGATATAGAAGAGTTTATAATTTATTATCTACAGACCAAATGCCTTTAGCTGTTTTATCTAAAGATATAGCTATTTCATTATTATATGGGACAGGAGTTTTTAGTGATTTTTCTCCAGTGAGCATGAATATAGTATATGATTTTGGTGAAATGGTTTTAATTGCTAGGCCTAAAATGCCAGATAGCCATACTTGGAGAATTGCTGATGCGTTAATAAGGTCTGAAAAATTTGTTCCTTCAATTAATAATACTGAAATTCCTCTACATAATGGAGCTAAAATTCGTTTTATGAATATGCCTATTCCTGCAGAACCAAAAGAATTAGAAGAAAGTAAGAAAAAAGAATCTATTTATTAATAATGAATACTTTGACATCCCCTATCTCATGTAGATGTTTCTAATTATTTAAAAGCAGAGGTATCGCTACCCACTTCCATCAGTCATGTAATGTAGTATGCACTTTTGTTTGAAAGTTATAAGTCATATGATAAGATTAATTTCAACCATTTCTTTATCTCTACTTCACTCCAGCCTTTTCTTTTTGCATAATCATTTACTTGATCTCGTCCAATTTTACCAACGCCAAAGTACCTAGATTCTGGATGGCTTATATATAATCCAGAAACTGAGGAAGCAGGCAACATTGCACAAGATTCCGTAAGAACTATGCCTGCATTCTTCTCCACATTTAATAGATTAAATAAAGTTATTTTTTCTGTATGATCAGGCTGGGCAGGATATCCAGGTGCAGGTCTAATTCCAATATACTTCTCTTGGATTAGATCAACATTATCTAAATTTTCATTTGGTGAGTAACCCCATAATTCCTTTCTTGTTTTCTCGTGTAAAAATTCTGCTGCAGCTTCAGCTAATCTGTCATTTATAGATTTAAATAATATAGAATTATAATCATCATTAGTGCTTTTAAAAAAAGACATAGGATTTTCTGTTCCTAAGTCAACTGTGACAGCAAATGCACCAATATAATCCTTTATACCCAGTTTTTTAGGTGCAATAAAATCTGATAAAGCATAATTATATCTCCCTGTTTCTCTTGCCATCTGTTGTCTGATAGAATAAAGAGTAGCTATTGCTTCAGTATCATTTTTTTGGCTATATAATTCTATATCATCACCTATTGATAAAGCAGACCAAAAACCCAAACATGCTCTAATTTCTAGCCAATTATTAATAATAATTTTATCTATTAAATTGTTTGCATCTAAAAATAATTGGTTTGCAGTATCTCCATATTTTGGATTAGAAAGTATATCTGGATAAGCACCTCTTAATTCCCAAGTTTGAAAAAAAGGTTTCCAATCAATATACCTTTTAAGTTCACTTATCTTAATATTATTTATTTTTTTAACACCCAAAAAACTAGGTTCTGTTGCCGTGTAATTAGACCAATCAATATTAAATTTATTATCTCTGGCAATATTAATTGATACTCTATTATTAACCCTACTTTTTTTACTATGATTCAATAATATAGTTTTATATTCATCATTAACATCCTTTATAAACTTTTCTCTTTTATTTTTAGAAACAAGTGTGGATAAAACACCTACAGCTCTACTCGCATCAGTAACATAAATAGCTTGTCCATCTTCATAATTAGGTGCTATTTTAACTGCAGTATGTAATTTGCTGGTTGTTGCACCTCCAATTAACATTGGGATGTTTAGCTTCCTTTTACTTAGTTCACTTGCTATAATACACATTTCGTCTAAACTTGGAGTAATTAAGCCTGACAAGCCGATTACGTCAGCATTTACTTCGATAGCAGTATCTATGATTTTATTTGTAGGCACCATCACACCAAGATCAATAACTTCAAAATTATTGCATTGTAATACAACAGCTACAATATTTTTTCCTATATCATGAACATCACCTTTTACAGTAGCTAGTACTATCCTTCCAGCATATGAAATTTTATTTGTTTTTGGATTTAATTCTTCATTTTTCATGTATGGCAATAAATAACTTACAGCCTGTTTCATGACCCTTGCGCTTTTTACAACTTGTGGCAGAAACATTTTTCCTGAGCCAAATAAATCTCCTACGATGTTCATTCCATCCATTAAAGGACCTTCAATTACATCAAGTGCTAGTTTTGACATTAATCTAGCTTCTTCTACATCCTTTTCAATAAAATCATTTATTCCTTTTACTAGAGAATATGACAACCTCTCTTTAATTGTTAAATTTCTCCAATCTAAGTTCTTAGCCTTAGTTTCTACTTGATCTTGATTGAATTTTTTAGCTTCATTTAATAATAAATCAGTGGCATTTTTAGACTTATTTAAAATAACATCTTCACATAATATTTTCAGATCTTTGTCAATGGTATCATAAATTGCTAGTTGTCCAGAGTTCAGAATACCCATATCCATTCCAGCTTTTATAGCATGATATAAAAATATAGAATGCATTGCTTCCCTAACTTTTTGATTACCACGAAAGGAAAATGATAAATTAGAGACACCACCTGAGATACTAGACAAGGGCATAGTTTTTTTAATCATCCTGCAAGCATTTATAAAAGAAACACCATATCCGTTATGTTCTTCCATTCCTGTAGCGATAGCAAAAATATTAGGATCAAAAATTATATCTTCTGGAAGAATTTTTACTTTTTCCGTTAAAATTTTATAGGCCCTTTTACAAATATCAAATTTTCTTTTCTCTGTTTCTGCCTGTCCTAATTCATCAAAAGCCATTACTACAACAGCTGCCCCAAATAATTTTATTTTTTGTGCTATTGCAATAAAACTCTCTTCTCCTTCTTTTAAACTGATTGAATTAACTATTGATTTTCCTTGTACACATTTAAGTCCAGCTTCAATTATTGACCATTTTGAAGAATCTATCATTATTGGAACTTTTGCAATATCCGGCTCAGACGAGATTAAATTAAGAAATTTTATCATTGCAAATTCAGAATTTAATAAACCTTCGTCCATATTTATATCAATAATTTGAGCTCCATTTTCTATTTGATCCTTAGCTATTTTAAGAGCTTCATCATATTTATTATTTAAAATTAGTTTTTTAAATATTGCCGAACCAGTAATATTAGTTCTCTCACCAATATTTATAAAATTATCATTTGGTCTTTTTTTAAAAGCCTCTAATCCAGAAAGACATAATACAGGTTTATTAACAATTGGCTGTCGAGGCAAAATCCCGCTTACAGCGTCGGAAATATGTTTGATATGCTCTGGTGTAGTACCACAACAGCCACCAACAATATTAACTAGTCCTTCTAAAGCAAATTCTTTAAGCATTGAAGCAGTTTGGCAAGGACTTTCATCATATTCACCAAATTCATTAGGTAATCCAGCATTTGGATATGCAGATATAAATGTTTCTGCTACCCTTGATAAATCTGAAATGTGTTGCTGCATTTCTCTTGCCCCAAGTGCACAATTTAAACCAACAGAAAAAGGATTAACATGCTTTATAGAATGCCAGAAAGCTTCTATAGTTTGGCCAGATAAGGTGCGACCTGATAAATCTGTTATGGTTCCTGAAATCATAATTGGAAGTTTTATATTTAACTTTATAAAAACACTTTGGATAGCATACAATGCTGCTTTAGCATTTAATGTATCAAATATAGTTTCTAATAAAAGTATGTCTGCGCCACCATCAATTAATCCATTAACTGCATCTGAATAAGATTCAACTAAACTATCAAATGTTACTGCTCTATAACTTGGGTCTTCAACATCAGGAGACATTGAGGCAGTTTTATTGGTAGGACCAATTGCGCCAGCTACATAAACTCTACGATTAGTTTTCTTGTAATATTCAACAGCAACTTCTTTTGCGATTTGTGCTGAAGCTTGATTAAGTTCATAAGCCATTTTTTCTAATCCATAATCTAATTGAGCTATAGATGTTGAAGAAAAAGTATTTGTCTCAATAATATCAGCGCCAGAACTACAATATGAATTATGTATTTCTTTTATTAATTCTGGTTGAGTTATTGATAAAAGATCGTGATTGCCTTTTAAGGACATATTAGATTTAGAAAATTTTTTTCCTCTATAATCCTCTTCATTCAAACGTAAATTTTGAATTTCAGTGCCAACAGCTCCATCAATAATTAATATTTTTTTCTTAGCTAATGTAGACAATTCTTTTAAATAATTTTGAAACATTATTATTATATATCCTAGATATGATTAATAATTATTAATTGCTGTAATCCATATTTTTTCAATAAGTTGTATACGATTTAATGAATAAAGATGAAACTCTTTAATTCCGTTCTCTAAAAGAGCAACAATCTGATTAACAGCTATATTAATGCATAGGTCATTATTTTTTATTAAACTCTCATTTGCGTTTAAAAATTTTTTAGATATTAGATTAGGAATTTTTGTGCCACATTTATTAGCAAATTTTTTAATTGTAGAATAATTAACAATTGGAACGATCCCAGGCATTACAGGAATATTAATATTTTTATTTTTTAATGTTTCTAAGAAATTATAGAAGAATTGATTGTTAAAGAAGAATTGAGTTATTATAATATCTCCTCCGGCATCAACTTTAGATTTAAGTGTATTAATATCATATTCTTTATTTAAAGATTCAGGATGAATTTCTGGATATCCAGCTATATACACTTTAAAAGTATTTAAGTTTTTTATTTCTTTTATAAGATCCGAAGTTCTTTGGAAACCATCTATATATGCCTCATAAGGTTTATCAAGACCTCCTGGAGGATCACCTCTTAAAGCAACAATTTTTTTAATTCCAATGCTAGCATATAATTTTATTAGATCTTTAACATCAAGAATTGAGGAATTAACTAATGTTAAATGTGCAGCTATATCAATTTTGGTTTCATCATGCAAACGTTTTATTAAATCAACTGTAGCATTATGATTTGAACCTCCAGCGCCATATGTAACTGAAACAAATTCAGGCGGAAACTTCATATAATTTAATTTTCTAATTAAATTATTGGTATCTTCCGTATTTTTTGGAGGAAATATCTCTAATGAATATTTGGGTTTAATATCTATTTTCTACTCCATATTTAAAAAATTAATTGCATAAAAAGAAAAATCATTAAGTAATATACTTGGTCGCATAATGACAGCCTGATAAATTTTAATCAGGCTGTATCATGTATTTTAGTTAAGCTGCTTTAATAAAGGTTCTAGATTTTTCTATAGCTTGATCAATATCTAATATTATATCATCAATATGTTCTATTCCAATAGATAATCTAATGTAGGATGGTGTTGCGCCAGCTCTTAGTTGATCTTCAGAATTTAACTGTGAATGTGTAGTAGATGCAGGATGGATAGCGAGGCTTCTGCTATCACCTATATTAGCTACATGATAAAAAAGTTCTAATGAATCAAT
>DQLC01000021.1 GCA_015660425.1 Alphaproteobacteria bacterium | reverse complement strand
TGTTATGTTGAAATTAAAAATGTTCATTTATCAAGAGTAAAAGGCATAGCAGAATTTCCAGATGGTATTACATCAAGAGGAACTAAACATTTAAAAGAATTAGCGAATGTTGCTCAATCTGGCTGCAGAGCAGTAATGTTATATTTAATTCAAAGAAATGACTGTAATTTTTTTAAAATTGCTGTGGATATTGATGAAGTATATGCTAAAGAATTTATCAACGCTTTAAATGTGGGAGTTGAAGTTATTTGCATTGACACAATATTAAATACCAATGGAATTAGTATTGGAAAAAATATTCAGTTATTGAAGCACTAAATTACTTATAGGAAAGAAATGTATATAGATCAAGAATCTGGAATTATTATTCATAATAAAGATAATATAATTAGCATGCGTAATGCTGGAAAACTAGCTGCCAAAGTTCTTGATTTTATTACACCATTTGTACTTCCAGGAGTAACAACAGAAACTTTAGATAAAAAATGTCATGAATATATTTTAAAAAATAATGCAATCCCTGCCCCATTAAATTATAAAGGCTTTCCTAAATCAATCTGTACATCTATAAATCATGTAATATGCCATGGTATTCCTGGAGATAAAATTTTAATAAATGGTGATATTGTAAATATTGATATAACAGTCATTTTAGATGGATGGCATGGAGATACTAGCCGGATGTTCTGGGTTGGACAGCCAGGAGTAAAGGCAAAAAAGCTAGTAGAAACTACTTTTGAAGCAATGTGGAGAGGTATAGAAGAAGTTAAACCCGGAGCAACATTAGGTGATATTGGTTATGCTATTCAAAAATTCACAGAAAAAAAAGGGTATTCCGTAGTCAGAGATTTTTGCGGTCATGGGATAGGAAGAGTATTCCATGATAACCCTAGTGTTTTACATTATGGTCATAAAGGAGAAGGGACTATTTTAAAAGAGGGCATGTTTTTTACTATAGAGCCTATGATTAATGTAGGAAGGCACGAAGTAAAAATTCTTAAAGATGGGTGGACTGCCGTTTCAAGGGACAAGTCATTATCAGCTCAATTTGAGCATACACTTACTGTTACTTCAAAAGGTTATGAAGTTTTTACATTATCTTCAAATAACTTGAATTATCCACCGTACGAATTATAGTTATTTTAATGAAAATAACATAAAAGAGAAATTAATGAACTATCATCCAATTATGGGTATATTAATTTTAATACTATGCATACTAATTGCGTATTTTATAGGTAAAATTATAACCAAAAATAATATTTTAAAATGGAGAAAAACTAAAAATTATAATGATGACTCTGTAGATGTAGTTGGCGATGCTAATTCGCCCGACGCACCCTGGATGAAAAATAAAGAATAAAAGAAATTAAGTACTAATGTATATTTTCTTTTTTCAAAATATAGTCTCCACCAATATTATTAAACATTATATCAATTTGCGGATGTAAGCATGGCTCTAGACTATCATCTTTTAATAAATTTTGTTGAGAAACATATGCAATATACGGCCCTTCTTCACTCTCTGCAAATAAATGATAAAAAGGTTGGTCTTTTTTAGGTCTCATATCTGCAGGAATAGATGCATACCATTCTTCAGTGTTCATAAATTCAGGATCAACATCAAAAATTACACCTCTAAATGAAAATAAACGATGTTTTACTATTGCACCTATTTTAAAATCCGCTTGTTTTTGAAAATTTTTATCCATGATCATCCCTCAATTTACTCATAATTAATTATATTATATACCTTATTAAATAGTAAGCCAAAATGTATTTTACAATACCTAATTATATTTATATTTAAAATTATTATAATTATTATAATTTTAAAGCCAATTTTAAAAAATTTAATCTATCTTGACCAAATATTAATTCATCACCTATAAGGAACGTTGGTGCGCCGAAAACCCCCTTCGCAACAGCTTCCTTAGTATTTTGAATTAATATAGTTTTAACTTCATCTGATTGTGCTAAATCAAATAATTTTACGGTATTTATATCACTTTTGTCTAAATAGTCTTGAAGTATAGAAATATCTCCCAAATTTAAATCTTTAACCCATATTCCTGTGAATATTGCTTCAGAATATTTTTGAAATATATCCATATTTTGCGCTGCAATTGCACCACGCATTAAATTTAAAGTATTAATAGGAAAAAAACTATTAGAATTAAATTCTACATTATAAAGTTCTGCATGTTTTTTTAAATCATTATTCATCCATTTACCTTTGGCAGGGACTGTTGCAGGAGAAACATTGCCCGTTTCTTTAAATACTCCACCCAGTAACATGGGTATCATAGTAAGTGTTGCATTAGCTTCTTCTATTATATTATTTATTTGTGTCCATGCTAAATAAGTGGCTGGACTTCCATAATCAAAATAAAATGTAACGGTTTTAGTCATAAATATAATTCCTTAATAAATTAAATTCTTTCTACTATAACAATTTCTCCAGAGTTAACCATAGATAATAAAGATAAATCGTCAGTACTTTCACCAATAATATTAGCGTGCGTAACTAATCTAATTTCATTACCTTGCGAAATAGGTGTTGGCCCAAAACCAATAGCTATAGAAGATCCTTCAACCCAAAAAGCAATTTCTCCCTTATTTATTATATCTTTAGCAGTTTCATCTTTTACAGTATTAATTTTAATATCAAAATAAATCTCATCACCCCAAATATTTACATTCGATTTTATAGGACATGCTTCCCATATAATATTTGCTGTTTCTGTATTATGTAAATCTACTGAAATAGAAATACTTAAAAAACTAATTTTAATTTTTTTCATATTTAAATTACCTTATATTTTATATTTTAATATAATAATATATTATGATAGAATAATTGCTAATATAAAGAAATTAAAGAGGTAACAAATGAATAAATTTGGAATTGGTCAACCAGTATTAAGAGATGAAGATATAAGATTTATTTCAGGTCAAGGTTTATATACTGGAGATATTTCTCTTGAAAACCAAACTTTTATGTATGTTCTTAGATCTAATATTGCCCATGGAAAAATAAAAAATATTGCTATCGCTGACGCACTGAATGCCGAAGGTGTAATTAATATATTTATTGGTAAAGATTTAAGTGATGCCGGAATAAAAGATATGCCTACTAATTTCAAAACTAAAAATAAAGATGATTCAGATATGTTTACACCAGAAAGGTCAGCAATTGCTATCGATATGGTTAGACATGTAGGAGATCCCATTGCAATTATAATAGCTGAGACAATAGAATATGCTAAAAATGCGTCTGAACTAATAGATGTAGATATAGAAGAATTACCTTCAGTAACATCTGCAAGTGAAGCAATTAAAGATAATGCACCGCAAGTTTGGAATAAAACAAAAAATAACCTCTGTTTTGATTGGGAAATGGGTGAGGAAGAAAAAGTTAATGAAGCATTTAAGAAGGCGGATACAGTTGTAGAAATTAAATTAATAAATAACAGAATTGTCCCGAACTCTATGGAAACTAGAGGAGCCATTGCTTCCTATAATGGAAAGACTAATAAATATGAATTAAGATGTTCATCTCAGGGCGTTCACAGTATTAGAGACAGAGTTTCTGAAGTGCTTAATATTAAAGCTGAGGATCTAAGAGTTATTACAACTGATGTCGGTGGTGGCTTCGGAATGAAGCTTTTTAATTATCCAGAATATATATGCGCTTTATTTGCTTCTAAAAAAGTAGAACGACCTGTGAAATGGATTTCCGAAAGAAGTGAAGCTTTTCTTTCCGATACCCATGGAAGAGACCATGTAACAAAGGCTAAAATGGCTTTAGATAAAGATGGAATATTTTTAGGTATTAAAATAAATACCACAGCAAATATGGGGGCGTACTTATCAAATTTTGCTATTTTTATCCCTACTTTAGCGGGAACAGCCATGTTAGCAGGTTGTTATAAAACTCCTGCAATATATGTAAATGTCCTTGGAGTTTTTACTCATACTCCTGCAATTGATGCATATAGAGGTGCAGGAAGACCTGAAGCATCATTTGTTATTGAGAGATTAGTTGATATTGCTGGAATGAAAACTGGATTAGGCCCTATTGAAATTAGACGTAGAAATTTAATACCTTCTAGTGAAATGCCCTATAAAACTGCTTTAAATCACACTTATGATTCTGGGGACTTTATTAGTAATATGGAACTTGCGGTAAAAGACTCTGATTGGGAAGGCTTTAAGAGTCGTGCAAATAGCTCTCTAAATAATAATAAACTGAGAGGAATTGGCCTTGCAACATATATTGAAGCGTGCTCCGGTGGAGGTCCTGAAGAAGCAACAATAATTCTTGAAAAAGATGGCAATATTACTCTTCATATAGGCACTCAATCTAATGGGCAAGGCCATGAAACAGCTTATAAACAAATTCTTTGCGAATACTTAGGTATTGGCCCAGAAAAAATGACCGTCATTCAAGGAGATTCTGATTTGATTGCTTTTGGTTCTGGGACTGGGGGTTCTAGATCTGTTCCAGTAGGAGGAGCAGCTATAAAAGTTGCTTCTGAAAACATAATCGGTCAAACAAAAATTATAGCTGCTAAAAAATTAAATGTAGATGAAAATTTAATAGAGTATAAAGAAGGTTTATTCTTGGCAGAGGCTACAAACCTTACTGTTAGCTTAGAAGATCTTGCTAAGGAGAGTGATATTCCTATCAAAGTTTCTAGTCAATGGACTCCTCCTAATTTTACTTTTCCAAATGGGTGTCATATTTGCGAACTAGAAGTTGATAAAAATACAGGTTATATTGAAATTAAAAAGTATACTGTTGTGGATGATTTTGGGTTAGTTATAAATCCTCAGATGTTGGCCGGCCAAGTACATGGAGGAATAGCTCAAGGAATAGGACAAGCTATTTATGAAAATACTGTATATGATGAAGAGAATGGACAATTATTGTCAGGTTCATTTATGGATTATGCTCTTCCTAGAGCAGAAGATTTAATTAACGTGGATATTCGCTGGAATATGGTGCCATGCGAAACCAATCTTTTACAAATAAAAGGGGCAGGCGAAGCAGGAGCTATAGGTTCCCCTCCTGCTGTAATTAACGCTATAGTAAATGCTCTAAATATTGATCATATTGACATGCCTGCGACACCTAATAAAGTTTGGTCAAGAATATATAAGAATTAATCAATCTATTTATTTTACGTGAATGCTTCTTCCCATGTACCTTTAGTTGCAGCACGTGAGTATTCAGTTGCCCTGTTTTCAAAAAAGTTTGTATGTTCAAGGGAATTAAGCATGTCATCCATATAAGGTAATGGATTCTTAAGTATATTATACATTGGTTCTAATT
>DQLC01000062.1 GCA_015660425.1 Alphaproteobacteria bacterium | reverse complement strand
TAGCTACTAAATTATTATTTTTAGGTTATATATTATAAATAATTTTGATGTATTTTTTTTGTAAGAATATTTTAGAGGGATATTTTTCTATTGTCATATAAAATTCATAATTCATTTGTATTAGCATCTGATCATGCTGGTTATGATTTAAAAGAGCAAATAAAATTTTATTTAGAAAATAATAATTTTAAGGTTAAAGATTTAGGACCTTTTAATAATGATTCTGTTGATTATCCTGATTATGGAAAGGTTTTAGGAGATTTTATTGCAAGTAATAAAAATATTATAGGCATTGCTATATGTGGAACTGGAATTGGAATTAGTATTGCATTAAATAGAGTTTCAGGTGTAAGAGCAGCATTATGTCATAATATAGAGATAGCAAAATTAGCGAGAAACCATAATAATGCTAATGCCATTGTTTTTGGAGGAAGGTTTATAAATATAAATGATGCCGTAAGCATATTAGATGTATTTATAAAGGAAGATTTTGAAGGTGGAAGACATAAAAGACGTGTGGATAAACTAAATTAATTCATAAGAAGGGAATATTAAATGAATATAGTTAATACTTCATCAGAACTAAATAATAAAGATATTGGTATTAGAGATTGTCAGGATGAAGAATTATTAAATGCAATGCAAAATGAATTAAATAGGCAGCAAAACTCTATAGAATTAATAGCTTCTGAAAACTTTGTTAGTCAGGCCGTGCTTGATATACAAGGTTCAGTATTAACAAACAAATATGCAGAAGGATATCCTGGAAAAAGGTATTATGGGGGATGTGAATTCGTTGATAAGGCAGAAGAGCTTGCAATAGAAAGAGCATGTAAGTTATTTTCCTGCAAATGGGCTAACGTACAGCCAAACTCCGGTTCACAAGCTAATCAGGCAGTATTTATGGCCCTGCTAAATCCTGGTGATACTATTTTAGGAATGTCACTAGCATCTGGAGGTCATTTAACTCATGGTGCAAAGCCAAATCAGTCTGGGAAATGGTTTAACTCTGTTCAATATGGTGTTAATAAAGATGATGGTCTTATAGATTATGATGAACTAGAAGCTTTGGCAATACAGCATAATCCTAAATTAATAATTGCAGGTGCTTCAGCATATTCTAGGCATATAGATTTTAAGAAAATAAGAAGTATTGCTGATAAAGTAGGAGCATATTTTTTAGCAGATATTGCTCATTATTCTGGTTTAATTGCTGCTGGTGAATATCCTAACCCAATTCAATATGCACATGTTGCAACAACAACAACACATAAAACATTAAGAGGTCCTCGAGGTGGAATGATATTATCTAATGATGAGGGCTTAGGAAAATTATTTGATAAAGCTATATTCCCAGGTATTCAAGGTGGACCCTTAATGCATGTTATTGCAGCTAAAGCCGCTGCGTTTGGAGAGGCATTAAAACCTGATTTTAAAAAATATATTAAACAAATTATTTTAAATGCAAAAGCCTTATCAGCTGAATTAGAAAATCAAGGTGTTAATATTGTTTCTGGTGGAACAGATAGTCATGTAATTTTATGCGATTTACGCCCTATTAAACTTACTGGTAAGATATCAGAAGAAAGTCTAGATAAAGCAGGGATTACTTGTAATAAAAATGCTGTACCCTTTGATGAAGAAAAACCTTTTATTACTTCTGGATTAAGAATAGGCACACCTGCAGTTACATCAAGAGGTTTTAAAGAAAAAGAAATGTTAAAAATTGGTCAATTAATTGGTAAAATATTAAAAGGTATATCCAAAGATAGTGAGAACTTAAGTATAATTGAAGAAGAAGTCAAAAAGGAAGTAATTAGTATGTGTAGAGATTTTCCTCTTTATTCTTCTTTAAGTTACAAGTAGAATGTTCTAAAACTATTAAAGGAAAATTATATGCGATGTCCTTATTGTAATGATGAAGATACTCAAGTAAAAGATTCTCGTCCCACAGAAGATAATTCAGTAATAAGAAGAAGAAGATCTTGTCCACAATGTACAGCTCGTTTCACTACTTTTGAAAGAGTTCAGTTAAGAGATTTAATGGTTAAGAAAAGGGATGGTAAAAGAGTAGAATTTGATAGAGATAAATTAGCTCGTTCAATATTGATTGCTTTTCGAAAAAGACCAATAGAAGATGAAAGAATAGAAAAGATGATAACAGGTCTAGTTCGTAGGCTTGAATCCTCAGGTGATAGTGAAGTCCTAAGTATAGATATAGGTGAAATGGTGATGGATACTCTTTCTGAAATTGATCAGGTTGCGTATGTAAGGTTTGCAAGTGTTTATAGGAATTTTAGAGAAGCTCGGGATTTTGAAAAATTTGTCGGAGGATTAACCTCAAGTATTTCAAAAAAGTAATTAGAAGGAACTATGAGGAATGCAACTAGAAGCAGCTATGAGAAGTGCATTATCTCTTGCCAAACGAGGTCTTGGTGTTTGTTCACCTAATCCGAGTGTTGGATGTGTAATACTTGATCATTCAAATAATTTAATTGGATTAGGTAGAACATCTAATACAGGCAGGCCTCATGCAGAAAAAAATGCATTAGATTCCTTAACTACAAGTGCTAGAGGTGGGACTGCAATAGTTACATTAGAGCCATGTGCTCATAAAGATAGTTCTCCATCATGTGCAGAGTTATTAGTTAATGCTGGAATAAAGCATGTAGTTATTCCTCTTTTAGATCCCGATAAAAGAACTAATGGTAAAGGGGTTAAGTTATTAAAAGAGTCAGGAGTAAAAGTTTCTATAGGATTATTAGAAAAGGAATCCTTAGATATAAATTCTGGATTTTTTTTTAGGTTAAAATACAATCGTCCGTTAGTAAGTTTAAAAATAGCTAGTAGTTTAGATGGCAAAATATCAACATTTAATGGTAATAGCAAATGGATAACAGGTGATTTATCTAGATTACATGGTCATAGTTTAAGATCAAACCATGATGTTATCTTAGTAGGAATAAACACGGTTCTAAACGATAATCCAAAACTTAACTGTAGAATTAAAGGTATAGAAAAGTACTCTCCTGTTAGAGTAATAGTTGATAGCTCTTTATCTATTCCTATTACATCAAATGTATTAATTAACATTAGTAAGATCCCAACAATAATATGGGTTAAGAAAAATATTATTACTCCAAAGAAAGATAAATTAATAAAAATGGGAGTTCAAATTATAGAGTTAAATAAAAGAAATAATAAATTAGATTTAAGAGAAGGTTTAAAAGACTTAGCAAATAAGGGTTTTAATAGAGTGTTGGTAGAAGGAGGAAGTAAAATATCGTCATCTTTAATGGCAGATAATTTGATAGATAAAGTTTTTTTATATAGAAGCGGTATTTTTATAGGTGGTGATGGTCTTTCATCTATTGCATCATATAATATTAAAAATCTAGATTTAGTTAAACGTTTTCAGTTATTAAAAACTATGATTTTAGATAGTGATGTATTAGAAGAATGGGATCTAGTTAATTGACATATAATATTATGTTAATTGGGAGTTTATTATGTTTACTGGAATTATTAGAGATATAGGTGAAATTACTAGTTTAAACGATAGTAATGGTGATCTTAATGTAAGTATAAAAACTACATTAAAATTAAATAAGATTGATATAGGAGATTCTATTTGTTGTGGGGGTATTTGTTTAACAGTGTTAACAATTAAAAAAAATATTTTTAATGTTGAATTATCTAAAGAAACTCTTTCCGTATCATCTGCTAATTTTTGGAGAAAAGGTACTAAAATTAATATAGAGAAGTCTTTACTTTTAGGGGATCAAATAGGAGGACATCTTGTAAGTGGTCATGTAGACGGCCTTGCGGTACTGCAAAGTAAAAAAAATATTAAAGGTTCAGTAAGGTTTGATTTTAAAGTACCTAAAAATATACAAGTTTATATTATAAAAAAAGGCTCTGTATCAATAGATGGGGTATCATTAACTATAAATGAAGTTAATAAAAGTTTATTTAATGTAAATGTAATTTCACATACTTTGAAAAACACTACTTTAGGGCAGTTGAAGGTAAATGATATAGTTAATATAGAAGTTGATACTATTGCGCGCTACTCTGTAAATGCCATAAAATATTATATACAAGAGAAATAAAATGAATGAAAATAATAAACTAAATAATTTTTTATCCTCCATTGAGGAAATAGTTGATGAAGCAAGAAATGGAAGAATGTTTGTACTTGTTGATAATGAGGATAGAGAAAATGAAGGTGATTTAATTGTTCCTGCACAAATGGCAACTCCTGATGCTATTAATTTTATGGCGACATATGGTAGAGGTCTTATTTGTTTGTCAATGACTAGTAATAGAATAGAAGAACTAGAATTAACGCCTATGGGAAAGAGAAATACAGGAAAACTTGATACAGCTTTTACAGTTTCAATTGAATCTACCAAAGATGTTACTACTGGAATTTCTGCAGCTGATAGAGCAAAAACTATCCAAGTAGCTATTGATAAAAGTTCAACTCCCTCAGATATAAGAACACCAGGTCATGTTTTTCCATTAAGGGCTAGAGATGGTGGAGTATTAGTTAGAGCAGGGCATACGGAAGCAGCAGTAGATATTTCACGAATAGCGGGATTAAATCCTGCTGCTGTAATATGTGAAATCATGAAAGATGATGGAAATATGGCAAGATTAAGAGATTTAATACCATTTTGCAAAAAACATAATTTAAAAATTGGCTCCATAGCTGATTTAATTCGTTATAGAGTTAACAATGATCCAATAATTAAAAGAAAAAATAATAATGTATTAAAAACAAAAAAATATGGAGAATGGAATATATTTTCTTATGAAAATACTGTAAATAAAAATGGACCAGAGCATTTAGCATTAATCAAAGGTGATTTAATTAAAAATACACCAGCTTTAGTGAGAGTACATGTTTCTAATTTTATTAATGATGCTTTTAATGGAGCCATCGGAGATAAAGGTGATAAAAGTTATATTTCCTTAGATGAATCTATGTCTGAAATTAACTCTAAAGGTGCAGGATTAATTGTTGTAATTAATTATGATGATTCTTCTCATTCATTATCTAAATTTATAGAGGGAAATGATGCTTGGAATGAGGAAGATAAAATTAGAGAAAATGGAATAGGGGCCCAGATAATTAGAGATCAATCTGTGAAAGAAATGATTTTATTAAGTAAATCTAAAAGAGAGTTAGTAGGTCTTGAAGGTTTTGATATTAAAGTCATTGATCAACGAAATCCACTAGTAAAATGAATATAAAAAGTAATAAAATTTTAATTGTAACATCTAGGTTTTATTCTGAAATTTCAGCTTCTCTAGAAAAAGAGTGTATTGCAGTTATTAACGAACATGGTCTTGATTATGACATTATAGATGTGCCTGGAGCTTTTGAAGTTCCTGCAGTAATATCACATGCTTCTAAATCTAATAAATTTATAGGTTATATTGCTTTGGGTTGTGTTATTAGAGGAGAAACTTCACATTATGATTATGTTTGTAATGAATCCGCAAGAGCACTTATGCAATTATCTTTAGAAGGTTTGCCTATTGGTTATGGTATCTTGACCTGCGAAAATAAAGCACAAGCTCTAGTTAGATCAGGTGTTGAAGGATTAAATAAAGGTAAAGCTGCCACTTTAGCATGTATAAGAATAATAGAAGTTATTAAAGATTTAGAAAAATGAATATATCTTCAAATAAATCATTATCTAGATTAGCAGCGGTCCAAACACTTTTTCAGTTTGATTTTAATGAAAAAATGAAATTAGAAGAATTAAAATCGATAAATGATATGCAAATATCTGAAATTTATGAAACTATTAAAAACATAAATAACAGTATGGTTGAGTTTAAGAATTTAAAAATTGATAAAAACTGGTTTTTAGTATTAGTTAATGCTGTTTTTAATAATAAAAATATTATAGATGCTTCTTTATCAAATTTTTTAGAAAGTGATTGGTCTTTAGAAAGAATGGATCCTACACTTACTAATATATTACGGTGTGCTTTTATAGAATTTAAAAATTATTCAAATATTCCCACTAAAGTTGTGATAAATGAATATACTAATATTGCCTCAAGTTTTTTTAATAAACCTGAAGTTAGTTTTGTTAATGGAGTATTAGATAAAGTTTCGCATAAATATCGAAGTGAAAATTAATTTTTGTGTAATTTAAGGTATTAATTATATGGAAAACGAGTTTAGTTTTATAAAAAATAAACTTCAACCTCTTACTTTTGGAAGAAAAGAAGCACGAGGACTATCTGATGACTGTGCACTATTTCCAAATATTGCTGATTTAGTAATTAGTGTAGATTCTTCTATTGAGGGAATACATGTTCCTATTGGAACAGATATAGCTATTCAAGCTAGAAGGTCTATATTAAGAGCTCTTTCAGATTTAGCTACTTTTGGCTCTATACCTTTCTGCGTATTTACAGCTATCAACATTCCTAATACTTTTAATAGTGAAGATTTTGACAAAATAGCTGATGGATATAGAAAAGCTTTAGTAGAATATGATATTTTTCTAGCCGGAGGAGACATAGCATCATATCCTGGGTTACCAATTTTTACTGTCACAGTTTTAGGTAATAAAGGCTCTAATGAATTAGGACGAAAAGGAGCAAAAAAAGGAGATTTAATTGTTGTTTCAGGAGAAATAGGAGATTCATTTATTGGACTTCAACTTATTCAAAAGAATAATAGAGGAGTTAATTTTGATGAAGATAAAACTTTAATTAATAAATTCTTAATACCTAATCCAAGAATAGATATTGGTAAAATAGTTATTAATTTTGCAACTTCTATAATTGATATTTCTGATGGATTAATAGCTGATCTAGATCATATTTGTAAAAATAGTAATGTAGGAGCTGAAATATATTTAAAAGAAATCCCTTTTTCTAAAGGTGCTATAAATTATATTGATGCTAAAATTTTTAATTATATGGATTTAATCACCGGAGGAGATGATTATGAATTATTATATACCATTGATCCTAAAGATATAAGTATGATAGATGAAAACTCATATATAATTGGAAAAATTATAGAAGGAGATAGTGTAAAATTATATTCAGTTGACAATAATTTAATTAATATTGACGAGGTTGTTATGGGGTATAAGCATTTTTTAAATTAAATATTTTTTAATTGAGTGTTGCACTATATTCTTGCCTCTGGCATGTTACACAGAATTTTTATAAATTTATTATATTCTACAAAAATAATGGGATTAATTATCATGATTGAAGTTTTATATTTTGCTATTGCTTGTGGAGCAATAGCTTTAGTTTATGGCTTAATTACTGCTAAAGCAGTAATAAGTTCAGACGCAGGATCTGAAAAGATGCAAGAAATTTCAGGTGCTATCCAAGCAGGTGCATATGCTTATTTAAATCGTCAATATCGAACAATTTTTATAGTAGGTGTTGTAATATTTGCATTGTTAGCTTTCTTATTAGGTATTAAAGTAGGGTTAGCTTTTGCTGCAGGTGCAATATTATCTGGTGCTGCAGGATATATCGGAATGGTTGTTTCTGTTAAAGCTAATGTAAGGACTGCACAAGCTGCAAGTCAAGGTTTAGCACAGGGACTTAGCGTTGCCTTTAGAGCAGGTACAGTAACTGGAATGCTTGTGGCAGGTTTAGCTTTACTAGCTGTTACAGGAACATATTATTTATTAATATTAAATGGTGCAACAGGTAGGGAATTAATAGATCCTCTAGTTGCTCTTGGTTTTGGTGCTTCACTAATATCTATTTTTGCGAGATTAGGTGGAGGTATTTTTACTAAGGGTGCAGATGTTGGAGCTGACTTAGTGGGCAAAGTTGAGGCAGGTATTCCTGAAGATGACCCTCGTAACCCTGCAGTTATTGCTGATAATGTTGGTGATAATGTAGGTGATTGTGCGGGCATGGCTGCTGATTTATTTGAAACATATGCAGTAACAGTAGTTGCTACAATGGTCTTAGCATCTATATTTTTTGTGGGTACAGAGATGTCAAAAATGATGATGATTCCTCTAGCTATAGGTGGCGTTTGTATAATTGCGTCAGTTATTGGAACATATTTTGTAAAATTAAGAAAAAACGGTTCTATTATGGGAGCTCTATACAAAGGTTTTATAGTATCTGCTATTCTATCTCTTATAGGTATATATTTTGCAATTGATTATGTAGTTGGTTTTAATGCTATATTTCAAGTAAATGAAATATCTTTTTCAGGTATTGAATTATTTTATTGTGGTATTGTGGGTATAGTTCTTACAGGTCTTCTAATATGGGTAACAGAATATTATACAGGCACGAACTATCGTCCCGTTAGATCTGTTGCAGCTGCGTCAGAAACTGGCCATGGTACTAATGTAATACAAGGTTTAGCTGTTTCAATGGAAGCGACTGCTATTCCTGCGTTATTAATATGTGCAGCTATTATAATTGCTAATATGTTGGCTGGTCTATTTGGTATTGCAATAGCTGTGTCAAGTATGTTGGCATTAGCAGGCATGGTTGTTGCGCTTGATGCCTACGGACCAGTTACAGATAATGCTGGTGGTATTGCTGAAATGGCTAATTTAGATGAGTCTGTTAGAAAGACTACTGATGCTTTAGATGCAGTCGGAAATACAACAAAAGCTGTAACAAAAGGATATGCCATAGGTTCAGCAGGTTTGGGAGCATTGGTTTTATTTGCAGCATATACTTCTGATTTAAAGTATTTTAGTGCTAATCCTGATTTATTTCCTTACTTTTCTGGGGTTACATTAGACTTTTCTCTTGAAAATCCTTATATCATTGTAGGTTTGCTCTTAGGAGGTTTACTTCCTTACTTATTTGGGGCCATGTCTATGACCGCGGTAGGAAGAGCTGCCGGTTCTGTTGTTATAGAAGTGAGAAGGCAGTTTAAAGAAATTCCGGGTATTATGACTGGTAAGGGTAAACCTGATTATGAACGTGCAGTTGATTTACTTACTAAAGCAGCAATTAAAGAAATGATTATACCTTCTTTATTACCTGTTTTAGCACCTATAATATTTTATTTTGTTATCTTTTATATAACTGGCGGTGATAAATCTGCAGCATTCTCTGCACTAGGTGCAATGTTATTAGGTGTAATTGTCACAGGTCTATTTGTTGCTTTGTCTATGACAGCTGGTGGTGGCGCATGGGATAATGCAAAAAAGTATATTGAAGATGGAAATCATGGTGGCAAGGGTTCTGAAGCACATAAAGCTGCAGTAACTGGTGATACCGTTGGAGACCCTTATAAAGACACTGCAGGTCCTGCAGTAAATCCTATGATTAAAATTACTAATATAGTAGCCTTAATGTTTTTAGCTATATTGGCGCACTAAATAGATAATATACAGAGGAGTAGTTAAATATTCCTCTGTATATTATTTACTAAGACTTCTGCTTCCTGCCTTTTTTAAAATATTATTTAACAATGATTTTTTATTGCCTCTAGTTTCAGTATAATCTTTATTATACGTAATTTTATTTAAATCTTTTTCATCATATGTATTTATTTCTACAGCTTGATTTTCTGCATTAAATATTATTTCATAAATTTTATGATTTATAATTTCAGGTTTAAAGAAGGCTAGATGTTTCATTGTATTATTTATATAATACCACTTATTGAACTCAAATGCGGATACAGTAGAAGGGGGACCTAAAAGAGCTTCTACTTCAGCCTTTTCTAATTTTCTTTCAATTATGGTAGTTATTTTTTTTTCTATATTTAATACTCCGTGATTGCTAATTCTTCCAGAGCAAGCATTTAAGGATATTAAAAGCAATGAGTAAATTAAGAACTTGTAAAAAGTATTTTTATATATAAGTTTCATTTTTTTATACTTATCATGATATTTCTAAATTAGAAATATAGAAATTAAAAAATATTATAAAGATGAAATTATGTATGTAAAAAAATTGTTTAAACTATTTAAAAATTTACACAATAATAATGAAGTAATTTTTTTTTATAATGATATTGTTTCGTTAGCTAGAAATGAAGACCTATATACTAAAGGTGGTGTTCCTGATACTTTAGATGGTAGGTTTGAGTTAATAGCTATGCATTGTCATTTTTTTATCAGGAGGTTATTATCTTCTGGTTCTGAAAATAAAGTATTTTCACAACATTTAATAAATTATATGGTCACTGACTTTGACAGGTCATTGAGGGAGATGGGCGTTGGAGATCTTTCAGTGGGAAAAAAAATTAAGTTTATGGTCTCAGGATATTATGGTCGTGCAAGTGCCTACGATAGAGCCATTGAAGAAAATTATAAGATTCTTGATGAAGTTCTTAAAAATAATCTTTATGGAACTATTTCTCCTAAAAAAGTTGAAATAAAATATATGAAAAAATATATAAAAGACTTATTATATTTTTTAAAAGCTATGAATGATAATCAAGTAAAAGTTTGCTTTAAGAATAATATAAACTTTAAAAAAGACACATCAAAATGTTAAATAAAATTATTAAATTTGATGAATTAATATCTATGGAAAGTTTGAATAAGAATATTGGTAATATTAATATATCTATAGATAAAATAGATAAAATAAATATTAGTAAACGTTTAGATCTAATAAAATTAGATGCCTTAGAAATTAATATCAATTATAATAAAGTAAATAAAATAGAGCTTGTTGCTAAATATGATATTATTGCAATTGGTGATCAAGAATGTGTTATTACTTTAAATCCAATCAAATTTAATATTAAAGAATTTTTTAATATGAAGTTCAAAAATATAAAAAATATAGATTTATCTTCTTTAGAAGATGAGTTTATTGAGCCAATATATAATAATAATATAAATTTTAGTGAAATAGGAGTTCAAATGTTTGCATCTTTTTTAAGTCCTTATCCTAAAATAAACAATGGTATAATTGATTTAAAGAGTATCTCTAAAGATGATGTTAATAATGAAGAAAATAATAATAATCCATTTGAAGTATTGAATAATATTAATAAATAGTTATAAGAATATAAATATAATTAATATCTATATGAAAGGTAGTATGAGATGGCAGTTCCAAAAAGTAAGATTTCGCGTTCAAGGCGAGGTCAAAGAAGGTCTCATGATTCTTTAAAAAAAATAAATTCTTCAGAATGTTCTAATTGTGGAGAAATGAAACTCTCACATAATATATGTCCAGGGTGTGGGTATTATGCAGGAAGAGAAGTTTTATCTTCAGATCAAGATTAATATAATATTTTTATCATGGTAAAAAATACTATAGCTATAGATGCAATGGGTGGCGATAAGGCACCTAAAGCTGTAATTACTGGTTTAGCTATTTCTGCTGTTAGAAACCCTAATACAAATTATATTATATATGGTGATGAAAATAAAATTTTACCTTTAATAAAAAACCGAGAACACTTAAAAAAAGTTTCCAAGATAGTACATGTTGAAGACTGGATTAGAGGTGATGAGAAAGCGTCCAAATCTTTAAGGAGAGCTAGGACTACAAGTATGGGACTTGCTATTTCAGCGGTTGCGACTGGTGAGGCTGATGCAATAGTATCTGCAGGTAATAGTGGAGCTTTACTAGCAATGTCTATATTCGGATTAAAAAAATTATCAGGTATTAGTAGACCTGCGTTAGCAGCTGTTATGCCAACTGTTTCTGGAGAAGTAGTGGTTTTAGATTTAGGGGCAAATATAGATTGTAGTAGCCAAAACTTAATTGATTTTTCTGTAATGGGTATAGTTTTTGCTATGAATGTATTAGGTAAACCGTACCCAAGATTAGCCTTTTTGAATGTAGGAGAAGAAGAAAATAAGGGAAAAAATATTATTCATGAAGCTTCAGGTGTATTGGAAAGCAGCCATTTTTCTAGTTTTTATAAAGGTTACGCAGAGGGAGATAAAATTATAACAGGTGATTTTGATGTAGTGGTTTGTGATGGGTTTAGTGGAAATGTTCTGCTAAAAACGGCAGAGGGAACTGCTAAGCTTTGTACTGAATATTTAAAGCAAGTATTTAGTTCTAGTCTGTTAGGAAAAATTTCTTATGCTATAGGAAGGGCATCATTTTTAAGTATAAGAAAAAAAATGGATCCTAGAAAACATAATGGTGCAGTTTTATTAGGCCTAAATGGTATTGTAGTTAAAAGCCACGGAGGTACAGATTCTATAGGTTTTGCTCATGCAGTAGACTTAGCTAATGAAATGTCTATTGGAAAATATAATGAATTAATCAAAACAGAACTAGATAAATTAAATCCAATTCATGACAAAAAATAGTTTTTTTATCTATTAATATATGTTTCTATATAATTCTAAATAAAATATAGAGTTTTTATTATGCGTGAAACTATTACAAGAGAGTATTTATCTAATTGTATTAAAAAAGAATTAGGTCTTCCGAGGTCTGAGTCTTTAAAGTTAGTAGCCTTAATATTGAAGAATCTTTCTTCTTCACTCAAAAAAGATAAAATTGTAAAAATATCTTCATTGGGTACTTTTAAAATTAGAAGTAAAAAAAGCCGAATGGGTAGAAATCCAAAAACAGGTAAAGAAGCAATTATAAATGCTAGATCAGTAGTAACTTTTAGTGCTTCTGAAAAATTAAAATCTAGATTAAATATAAAATAAGTTTCTGTTAGGTAGTTATTAAATGGATAAATTAAAAGGTGCTTATAAAACTATAGGAGAAGTATCTAAAGAATTAGATATTCCTTCACATATTTTACGTTTTTGGGAAAGTAAATTTGATAGGTTAAGATTAATCAAGAGAAAAAATAATCATCGTTATTATAATGCAGAAGATATATCTTTTTTAATATATATTAGAAAATTAATAAACGAAGAAGGTTATACAATTAAGGGTGTTCAAATTTATCTAAAAAAAGATAATACTTTAACTAAAACCTTATCTAATAAAGAAAAAGAATATTTTCAAATAATAAAAGAAATTAAAAAAGATATTCAAAATATTATTAATAATAAATAAATTATAACTTTTCGGAACGTAGCGCAGCTTGGTAGCGCACTGGTCTGGGGGACCAGGGGTCGTCGGTTCAAATCCGGCCGTTCCGACCATTAACAATTAAAATAATAAGGAGATTTTGTATGATAGGAGTAATAGCAACTATTAAAGTAAAAGATAGCAAAGAAGTGGAGTTTGAAAATATTGCAGTAAAATTAGTAAACGCAGTAAATGTTGAGGAAGAAGATAATTTATTTTATAGGTTATATAAACAATCCTCACACGTTTATATAATTATGGAAGGTTATAAAGATAAAGATGCATTAACTCGCCATACTAAAACTTCTTATTATAAAAAGTATGGTAAGGCTATGGCTGAATTTTTAAATGGAGTTCCTCAAGTAATAGTTATGGATGAATTAGCACCAAGAAAATAAATTTAAATATTAGTTAACGCATATTTTAAGTCTTTAATTAAATCATCGTGATGTTCTATTCCGATGGAGAGTCTTACTACTTCTGGCCCTGCACCCGCAGCTATTTTTTGATCAGTAGACAGTTGATTATGAGTAGTAGAGGCTGGATGCAGTATTAAACTCCTTGTATCTCCCACGTTAGCAACATGAGAAAAAATTTTTACTTTGTTTATAATTTTTTTTCCAGCTTCATGCCCTTCTTTTAGTCCGAAGGTAAAAACAGGACCAACTCCTTTATTCATATATTTTTTAGAAAGATTATGATATTTATTCTTTTTAAGACCTGCATAAGAAACCCATGAAACTTTTTCATGCGCATCAAGAAATTTTGCAACTTTTAATGCATTTTTGCAATGTCTTTCCATTCTTAAATGCAAAGTTTCAAGTCCATTAATAAAGTAAAATGCATTTGTTGGTGATAATGTGGATCCAAGGTCTCTTAGTGAGTCTGCTCTAATTTTCATGGAATACCCAAAGTCCCCAAAGGTTTCTGCAAATATTAATCCATGATACGATTCTGTAGGTTTAGTCATAGATGGGTATTTATCGGATTGAAACCAATTAAATTTACCACTTTCAATAACTATTCCACCCATAGAGTTGCCATGTCCTCCTACAAACTTAGTTAAAGAGTGAGTTATTATGTCAGCCCCCCATTCAAAAGGTTTAAATAAGTAAGGGCTTGCCATAGTATTATCTACAATTAAAGGTATCTTTGCGTTATTTGCAATTAATGCAATTTTCTCGATATCAAGGATAACCCCGCTAGGATTAGAAAGGCTTTCAATAAAAATACATTTATGTTTATTATTTAATATTTTCTTTATATTATTAGTATTTGTTGCATCAACAAAATCTACATCCCAGCCAAATTTTTTAAAAGCATGACTAAACTGTGTTATAGAACCTCCATAAAGGTTTCGTGATGCCAATACTTTATCACCTGGCTCCATTAGTGGGTGTAGTGCTAAAAGTTGCGCGGCATGACCTGTAGAACAAGCTACTGCAGCTCTACCATTTTCAAGATTAGCCATCCTTTCTTCTAATACAGATACTGTAGGGTTGCCTAGACGCCCATATATAAAGCCAAAATTTTGTAAATTAAATAGAGAGGCTGCATGATCAGTGTTATCAAAAGTGAATGCAGTTGTCTGATATATTGGAGTATTCCGTGCCCCTGTGCTTGGGTCTGGAGCTGACCCAGCATGAATAGTCCTAGTTTCAAATTTATGTTTATTTTCAGGTATGCTCATAATTAATAATTCAACAATCTAACTAATAAATAGGTCTAATGAATTTTCTTTTATTATAAAATAATCCCGAATTTATTCCAGCCCAACCTAACTCCCCAGAAAGGCGACTATACTCAATTTTAGGACATCTATTCATAATTATATTAATTTTATTTTTTTTGGCCAGTTTCTCAGCATTTAAATTTATTATTCCAATCTGAAGCCAAATAGTTGAAGGTTTAATTTTTATAATATCATCAATGATTAAATCTACTTCAGAAGACTTCCTAAATATATCAACTATATCTATACTTTCATCGATTTCAGATATACTAGAATATACTTTTTGATTTAATATCGTTTTACCAACCTCTTTAGGATTTACTGGAAATATTTTATATCCTCTATCTATTAAATATTTAGCTACAAAATAAGACGGTCTGTGCCATGAGGAACTTAGACCAACCATAGCAATGGTTTTGCTTCTCTCTAATATTTCACTTATATATTGATCTTCATAAGTAATATCTTTATTATTTATCATTTTCATATGCTTATGTATCTGTATCTGACCATTTAGGGTCTCTATTTTCAATAAAAGCTGATATTCCTTCTTGAGCATCCTTTTTTAGCATATTTTTAATCATTACTTTGCTAGTATATTTGTATGCATCTTCTATATTCATTTCTAATTGTTTATAAAATGCTTCTTTACCAATAGCTACAGTGGCAGGAGATTTTGAAGCTATAATTTTTGCAATTTTCATAGTTTCTTGTTTTAAATGTTCAATATTTACTATTTTATTAATTAGACCTATTTCTTGAGCCTTAGATGGTGAGATAAATTCTCCGAGTAATAACATTTCCATAGTTTGTTTTCTATTTACATTTCTTGAAACTGCAACCATAGGCGTAGAACAAAATAATCCAATATTTACTCCAGGAGTAGCAAATTTTGAGTTCTCTGAAGCAATCGCTAAGTCACAGCTAGCAACTAGTTGACATCCTGCAGCAGTGGCAATTCCTTGAACTCCAGCAATTACTGGCTTTGGAAGTTTAACAATTTTTAACATCAATTTACTACAAAGTTCAAAAAGGTGTTTAAACCTTTCTTCATTTTTATCTATTTTCAACTCTTTTAAATCATGTCCCGCACAAAAGTTATTTCCATTAGAAAATATAGTTACAGCTTTAATAGTTTTATTATTTTCTATTTTATCCAGCCTATTTAATATAGCTTTCATTAAATCGCTTGAAAGTGCATTTTGTTGTTTAGGTCTGTTTAAGGTTAAAACAGCAATTTTATCAATTTCTTCATAAAGCAAAAGATTATTTATATTTGAGGGCATGTAATATCCAATAACAATAGAACAAGATTAAAATTTATAATTAAAGATAACATAATTCTAAATTAGATTAATTACTATTTTTTTTTAGTTAAATTTATTTGATGATTTTTATATACATATATTGACAGTTTGCTTCTTTTAGGCATACTCCGTTTTTATTGTTTATTTATTAAATTTTGAAAGATATGTATTATGAAGACCTATGTTGCTCGTCCTTCTGAAGTAAATAGAAAATGGCTACTAATTGATGCTGAAAATTTAGTTTTAGGAAGGTTATCTGTTATACTTGCTAACTATGTAAGAGGTAAACATAAGCCTTGTTTCACACCAAGTACAGATTGTGGTGATAATGTTGTTGTAATTAATGCAGAAAAAGTATTACTCACTGGAAAAAAATCAGATGGTAAAATACATTATTGGCATACAGGTTATCCAGGTGGAATAAAGTCGGAGACTTATGGAGAAATTTTAAAAGGTAAAAAACCTCAGAAAGCTATTCAATTAGCAGTAAAAAGAATGGTTCCTAAAGGCCCATTAGGAAGAGAGCAATTAAAAAAATTACATATATATAATGGGGAAGAACATCCACATACTGCACAAAAACCTGAGTTCGTAGACATATCAGTAATGAATAAAAAAAATAAAAGAGATGATAAATGATAGATAAAGAAAATAATACAGTCATAGAAAATAAAGATAACTCTAAAGATATAAATATAAAAGATGTAAGTGAAGAGCAGACGCCTAAAATAGATAGTTTAGGCAGAGCTTATGCCACAGGAAAAAGAAAATCTTCTATAGCTAGGGTTTGGTTAAAACTAGGATCAGGTAAAATTACAGTTAATGGTATTGAATGTGAAAAATATTTTAATAGAGAAGCTCATAGAATTATAATATCCCAACCTTTAGAAATAGTAGCAAGAAAAGAAACTTATGATATTAATTGTTCTGTAGTTGGTGGAGGACATACTGGACAGGCAGGAGCATTAAGACATGGTGTAAGTAAAGCATTAATAATTTATGAGCCAGAATTAAGAGGAGCTCTAAAAGTAGCTGGTCTTATTAAAAGAGATGCTCGACGAGTAGAACGAAAGAAGTATGGACAACCAAAAGCAAGAAGAAGCTTTCAGTTTTCTAAAAGATAAAAATTTTTTTTATTTTTGTTGAAGCGGTTGTTTATTAAACAGCCGCTTTTTTTTTACTTAATATTTATTTAATGGAGTAGTTTAATGTCAACCGATAATAAGAGTAATATTGTAAATATAGCAATTCTTGGCGCCAGTGGATATACTGGGGCAGAGTCTATAAGACTTATGAAAAATAATAGTAATTATAATATAGTAAGTATTACTGCAGATAGGAAAGCAGGTAATAATATATCTGAAATTTATCCCCATTTTAGAGGACTAGATTTACCTAAATTAATTAAAATTGAAGATTTAGACTTTTCTAAAATAGATGCAGTATTATCCTGTCTTCCTCATGGGAAAACTCAAAATATTCTTTCTTTAATACCTAATCATATAAAAATATGTGATTTATCTGCAGATTTTAGGTTTAGTAATCCAAATACCTATGAAAAAGTTTATGAAAAAAAACATGATGCTATAAATTTGCAAAAAGAGGCAATATATGGCTTAACTGAAATTAACAGAAAAAAAATAAAAAATGCAAGGTTAATTGCTAACCCAGGTTGTTATCCTACTTCAGCTTTACTTCCATTGTTACCTCTTGTTAACAATAACTTAATAAGTTTTGAAAACATAATTATTGATTCTAAATCAGGTGTTTCTGGGGCAGGCAGAACACTTAAAGATAATTTATTATTTGGAGAAGTTTCTGATGGTTTCTCAGCATATGGTTTAGTTAATCATAGACATAGATTTGAAATTCAAACACAACTAAATAATATGAATGATTCTGATATAAAAGTTGTGTTTACTCCACATTTATTACCTATAAAAAGAGGAATATTATCAACTATTTATGTAGATATTAAGGAAAGTTATAATATTAATGATGTCAAAGATTGCCTTAAAAATACATATTTAAATGAGGAGTTTGTTAGTTTTATTGATAGTATCCCCTCTACACATGAGGTAAGAGGAACTAATATGTGTAAAATAGGAGTTGCATATGATGAAATTACAAATAAAGCAATTATCATTTCCGTTATTGATAATCTGGTTAAAGGAGCAGCAGGACAAGCTATACAAAATTTAAATTTAATAATGGGTTTTAATGAATCGGAGGGTTTAGTTAATGTTCCGATGTTTCCATAATAATTTACTTATTAATTTTATAAATAGATAAGTAATTTAAATATGTATAAAAAGTATTTTTTTAAAATGATCATACTATTGTTCATAAGTATTTTATTATTTTCTTCTTGTGAGACTAAAAGTATTTATTCATTCGATGAGAATATTAAAGAGTTATTTGAGTGGTCTGTAAATGAAGATAAAAAATATAATAATATAAAATATAAACCTATTTCTTCCGATACTTTAGCAGAAATGTCAAATTTAGACGCAAATGTTTCCATTAAGAAACCTGCTAATGGTATTATAATTGGTGTTTTATATTTTAAAAGTAATCAAATGTATTTGAATAGTAATCATAAAGACTTACTCTTTTTAGTAGCTAAAGCTCAAAAATTTGAAAAATTTAATATTCTTATAGAATCAAATAATATAAAACACATCTCGATAGAAGCCTTAAATGAAATTGAAGAAAATTTTATATCTAATGGTGTAAAAAAAATTAATATAAGTATAAATCATATAGGTGATAATAATAATCAATTAATAATTAAAATAATAAAGTTATTATAAGCATTAAGGTTTAATATGGTATTTAAAAATAATTTTGATAGAATTGAACGTTTACCTCCTTATGTTTTTGCTGAGGTAAATTCGATGAAAGCTAAAGAGCGTTCTTTAGGTGAAGATATTATTGATTTTGGTATGGGTAATCCTGACACACCTACTCCTCAGCATATTGTTGATAAATTGTGTGAAACAATAAAAGATCCTAAATCTCATAGGTACTCTGTTTCTAAAGGTATTATAGGTTTAAGGAGAGCGCAATCTAATTATTATAAAAGAAGGTTTAATGTAGGTGTGGATCCTGAGACCGAGGTTATTGTTACACTAGGTTCAAAAGAAGGCTTAGCTAATTTAGCTTCTGCCATAACTTCCAATGGTGACCAAGTTATAGTTCCTAACCCCAGTTACCCTATTCATCCATATGGGTTTATAATTGCAGGAGCATCTGTTCAAGCAATAGATAGTACGCCAGATGAAAATTTTATTAAGAATTTGCAAAATATTTTATCTTCTTCCAAAAACAAAGCTAAGGTATTAGTTTTAAATTATCCAAATAACCCTACAACGGCTATGGCTTCCTTAGATTTTTTTAGAGAAGTAGTAAATATATGTAAAAAGTTTGGTGTTTATATTCTTTCAGATATAGCTTATGCAGAAATATATTATGATGAAATAATTCCTCCATCAATACTAGAGGTTCCTAAGGCAATAGATATAGCAGTAGAATTTTCTTCATTAAGTAAAACTTATTCAATGCCAGGTTGGAGAGTAGGTTTTGCTGTAGGTAACAAAAAGTTAATTGAGGCGTTGACTAAAATTAAATCCTATCTAGATTACGGAGCTTTTACTCCTGTCCAAGTTGCTGCAATCGCTGCCTTAAATGGTTCTCAAGATTGTGTAGAAGATATTAGATCTGTTTATTTAAAGAGAAGAAATATTCTAGTTGGAGGTTTTAGTCGTGTTGGATGGAATATGGATCTGCCTAAGGCCACAATGTTTGTTTGGGCAGCTTTACCTCAGCAATTTTTAAATATTGGATCTCTAGAGTTTTCTAAATTATTGTTAAAACATGGAAAAGTAGCTGTAGCTCCAGGTATAGGTTTTGGAAATAATGGTGAGGGTTATGTTAGAATAGGGTTAGTTGAAAATGAGTATAGGATTAGGCAAGCAATAAAAAATATTAAGGTCTTTTTTGATAAATATGAGAGCAACTTATAATGACTAATAATAATTTTTCATTAGGTATTGTAGGTATAGGTACAGTTGGAACTGCTACGGTTAAATTATTAGAGAAAGAAATTGATAATGTTAATCACAAGTCTGGAAAAAACATTATTATAAAAGCAATTTCTTCTAAAAATTTTTCTAAATGTAGAGATATTGATATATCTAAGTATGAATGGGAAGAAGATCCTGAGAAATTAGTAGTTAGAGAAGATATAGATGCTATTGTTGAATTAATAGGAGGAAGTGATGGTATAGCTAAAAAATTAGCCTATTCTTCTATTAAAAATAAAAAACATTTTATTACTGCAAATAAGGCATTAATAGCTAAGCATGGGTACGATTTGAATAAGAGCATTCTAGATGCAGATGTAAGTATTTATTATGAGGCAGCTGTGGCAGGAGCTATACCAGTTATAAACGGTATTAAAAATGGCTTAATATCAAATAATATATTAAAAATAGAGGCTATCTTGAATGGTACTTGTAATTATATTTTATCTGATATGACAAATAATGGATCTTCTTTTAAAGAATCTTTAATAAAAGCTAAAGAATTAGGTTTTGCTGAATCTGATTCTACATTTGATATAGAAGGTATAGATTCAGCACATAAGCTGGTTATATTAGGAATGTTAGCATACGGAGCTAAACCAGATTTAAATAAAGTATATATAGAAGGTATTAGTTCTGTTTCATCTGAAGATATTAAATATGCTAATAGGTTAGGATTTATAATTAAGCTTTTCTGTATAGCTAAAATAGAAAATAATAAATTAGATTTTAGAGTTCATCCATCTTTAATTTCGTCAACTGCAATGCCGGCAACTATAAATGGTGCTTTAAATGCTATTTTTATTCAAGGTGATTCTAGTAATAAAATAACTTTTATTGGTGAAGGAGCTGGTGCATACCCTACAGCCTCATCAGTTGTATCAGATATTATAAATGCTGCCAGGAATCATAAATTGAAAAATAATTTAATATTTTTAAATAAAAAATTAAAATATAAAGATATTATAAATAGAATAGGTAAGTATTATATTAGATTTATCGTTCAAGATGTAGCGGGCGTTCTTGCAAATATAACTGCAATACTGAATAATAATAATATTTCTTTAGATTCTGTATTACAAGATAGTAATAAAGGGGAAGAATTTAATTATATTATAGTATTAACACATGAAACTAATGAATTAGATGTAAATAATGCTATTAATAAAATAAAGAGTTTAGACACAGTTTTAATTAAACCTCATTTAATTAGGATTGAAAATATATAAAATATAATTAGGAGCTGATAAATGACTGAAAGAAATGAAACAGAAATTTTAGATAGAAATTTAGCTTTGGAAGTTGTGAGGGTTACTGAAGCAGCAGCATTATCAGCGTCTAGATGGATGGGAAGAGGTGATGAAAAGGCTGCAGATCAAGCAGCAGTAGACTCTATGCGTATAGCATTAAACGGAATGGATATAGCAGGCACAGTTGTTATAGGTGAAGGAGAACGTGATGAAGCTCCTATGTTATTTATAGGAGAGAAAGTAGGGACTGGAAAAGGGCCAAAGATAGATATTGCTTTAGACCCACTAGAAGGTACTACAATATGTGCTACAGGTGGATCCAATGCACTTGCTGTAATAGCTATGGCAGTAGATGGAGGTTTTTTAAATGCACCTGATGTCTATATGGATAAGATTGCTGTAGGGCCAGGTTTAGAAAAAAATATAGTAAATATTGATAATTCTCCGCAAAGTAATCTTCAAAACTTAGCTAAAGGTAAAAAAGTAGATATTTCAGATTTAGTAGTATGTATATTAGATCGTCCTCGTCATGAAGAATTAATATATAAAACAAGAGAAGCAGGAGCCAGAATCATGCTTATCTCTGATGGAGATGTTGCTGGAGTAATAGCTACCGCTAGTAAAGATACAGGAGTAGATATGTATGTTGGGAGTGGAGGAGCTCCTGAAGGAGTACTTGCAGCATCTGCATTAAGATGTATAGGGGGACAAATGTGGGGAAGACTAACTTTTAGAAATAATGATGAAAGAAGCAGAGCAGATAGACTAGGTATTAGTGACTATAATAAAATATATAGTTTGAATGAATTAGCTCATGGTGAAGTAATGTTTGCAGCGACAGGTGTAACAGATGGTTCAATGTTGAGAGGGGTTAGAAGATGGAGTTCTGGAGCTAGCACTCAATCTATAATAATGAGGTCTAAAACAGGAACTGTAAGAACCATATCAGCAGAACATAACTTTTCTAAAAAAAGCTTTATTGAAGATTAATATTGAGTAGTAATTATTTTAGCTCTGTAAATAATAAAAAGTGGTCATTAAGAGCTATAGAAGAAAGAAAAGTAAATAAGTTAATACAGGATTTAGAAATAAGTGATTTTTTAGCTCGCTTTGTCTCTAGTCGCAATATAGAAATTGATAAAGCAGAAGATTTTATTAATCCTAGCATCAGAAAACAATTGCCATCCCCTTTGTTGCTTAAAGATATGACATTAGCAATTAATAGGATATCAAAAGCATTTACAAATAATGAAAATATAGCAATATTTGGAGATTATGATGTTGATGGTGCAACTTCATCGGCAGTTTTATATAAATCTTTTAAATTATTTGGCAATGAACCAATAATTTATATTCCCGACAGATTAAAAGAAGGTTATGGACCTAATATTAAGGCATTAAAAAAATTAAAAGAAGAAGGTATAGATCTAGTAGTTACTGTAGATTGTGGAATGACATCCTTTAAAGAGCTTGATTATGCAAAAAATATTAATTTAGATGTCATCGTAGTAGATCATCATGCACCAGAGGCTAAATTACCTGATGCTATAGCAGTTATAAACCCAAATAGAATTGATGATAATACAGGCTTAGGTATGTTAGCAGCTGTAGGAGTTTCTTTTATGTTAGTAGGGGCTTTAAAAAGTAAATTAATAGAAATTAATTATATAAATGAAAATAATGCACCAAATTTATCATTTCTATTAGATTTAGTTGCCCTAGGAACAATATGTGATGTTGTTCCATTAATTGGGGCAAATAGAGCATTAGTTAAACAAGGTCTGAGAGTCATGTCAAAAAAGCAAAATAATGGAATAAATGCTTTATTTGAGGTATCAGAAATAGAAGAGATTCCAAGTGTTTTTCATGCTGGCTTTCTATTAGGGCCAAGGATTAATGCAGGTGGAAGAGTTGGTCAACCTAGTTTAGGAGCAAAATTATTAACTACGGACAATAAAAATGAGGCTAGAGAAATTTCTTATCATTTAAATTGTTTAAATGAAGAAAGAAAAAAACTGGAAGCAGACGTTTTATATGAAGCAAAAACTCTTGCATTAAGTTTTGAGTCTAACGAAATTTTAGTTTTAAGTAAAAAAAATTGGCATATAGGAGTAATTGGAATTGTAGCTAGTCGGATCGTTGAATTATATAATAAACCAACGATTATAATAACTGAGGATGGAAAAAATTCAAAGGGTTCAGGAAGGTCAGTTTCAGGCAAGGATATAGGGAAATTGATTACGTCAGCTAAACAGTCTGATATTATATTTAATGGTGGTGGACACCCTATGGCATGTGGGCTAACTATGGATGAAACTAAAATAAATGATTTAAGGCAATTTCTTAATAAAAATAATAAAAGTAAAAATAGAGATAATAAAACTATTTATTGGGTAGATTTAGCAATTTCTGTTAGTGGAGCAATTCCAGATTTAATAAAGCAATTAAAATTAGCTGAACCTTTTGGTTCAGGAAACCCAGAACCAAAATTTATAATAAAAAATGTGAATTTATTTAATTCAAAAATTGTAGGAGAGAACCATGTTAAATGCACTCTAACTGATTCAAGCAATTCTAGAATTGATGCAATAGCTTTTAGATGTATTGGGACTCCATTAGGCAAAAGTCTTTTGAATAATTATAATGCACATGTGATTGGAAAACTCAAATTATCAGAATGGAATGGAAGAGAACGTTTACAAATGCATATTGACGATGTAATAGAATTGTAATGAATGTATATTAGTGTATTTTATATTTAAATTAGGTTAAATAATGAATTCATCAAATGAAATAAAAACAGTTGTTTTCCCAGTTGCGGGAATAGGTTCTAGGTTTTTACCAGTTACAAAGATGGTTCCAAAAGAACTTTTACCTATATTAAATAGACCATTAATTGAGTATGCTATTAATGAAGCAAAGGAAGCGGGCATAGAAAAGTTTATCTTTGTTATTTCTCCAGAAAAAAAATCTATTATAAATTATTTTAAAAAGGATGAAAAATTAGAAAGTATTCTAAGGAAAAAAAATCCTGCTTTATTAGAACAGGTAGCTAATAATTTAATTTTAGATGATAGTTTAATAGAAGTTATTCAAGAAGAGCCATTGGGTTTAGGACATGCTATATGGTGTGCTAGAGATTTCATAGATGGGCCATTTGCAGTAATACTACCAGATGATTTAATAATTTCAAAAGTTTCATGTATTAAACAAATGATTGATGCTTATGAAGAGCATAAATCCAATGTAATAGCTGTCCAAGAAGTCGATACTATTGATATTTCTAAATATGGAGTTATAAATTATAGTAAAAATAGTAAAAATTTTTATTTTATAGAGGATATGGTTGAAAAACCTAGTATTGAAGAGGCTCCATCTAATTTAGCAATCATAGGAAGATATATTCTTATGCCAAATATAATGAATGCGTTATCTACAAAAAAGGTTGGTTATGGGGGAGAAATACAACTCACAGATGCTATTAAAAGTACAATAAATAATGATGGAGTTGTAGGGTATAAATTTGAGGGAAATAGGTATGATTGTGGAAATATAGTAGGTGCTTTAGAGGCTCAGCTTTCAGTTGCAATAAATAATAGTAAATATAGAGATCAAGTTATAAAAATAATTAATAAGAGTTTAAAATAAAGGTTTTATATTATGAATATTACAATTATTGGAACTGGCTATGTAGGATTGGTCTCTGGAGCATGTTTTTCAGAATTTGGTTTCAATGTTACATGTATAGATAAAGATAAAAATAAAATAGATAGTTTAAAAGAGGGTGTAATTCCCATTTATGAACCAAGTCTAGAGGATTTGGTTAAAAAAAATATGACTGCAAAACGTTTATCATTTTCAACCAATTTGTGTGATGTATTTAAAGATAGTAATGCTATTTTTATAGCAGTTGGAACACCTACAAATTTAAACAACAATAAAGCAGATTTAAAATATATTTATGATGTAATTAGAGAAATTGCAGATTTAATAGAATTAAATGATAATCCTAAGTTACTTGTTACAAAATCAACTGTTCCAGTTGGTACTGGCAAAGAAATAGAATCCTATATATTAAATTATAGAACTGAGCTTAAAGTAGGTAAGCATTTTGAAGTAGCCTCAAACCCTGAATTTTTAAGAGAAGGCTCTGCTATAGAAGATTTTATGAGACCAGATAGAGTGATTTGTGGAGTGGAGAGTGCGTTTGCTAAGTCAATATTACAGACATTATATAGACCCCTAAATTTAAGAGAAACTCCAATACTCTTCTCTAAAAGAGAAACAGCTGAATTAATTAAATACGCATCTAATGGATTTTTAGCAACTAAAATTACTTTTATAAATGAGATGGCAGATATTTGTGAAAAAGTTGGGGCTGATGTTCAAGAAGTTGCTAAAGGTATAGGTCTTGATGGAAGAATAGGTTCTAAATTTCTTCATCCAGGGCCAGGATTTGGTGGGTCATGTTTTCCAAAAGATACTAGGGCACTTGCAGAAATTGGAAAAGAGTTTAAAGCAAGAACAAAACTTATCGAAACTGTTATAAATGTTAATGAAGCAAGAAAAATTAATATGGTGAAGAAAATAAAGAAAGCTATTGGAGTTTTAGATAAAAAAACTATTTCAATTCTTGGGCTTACATTTAAGCCTAATACAGATGATGTGAGAGAATCTCCTTCATTGGTTATAGTTCCTGAGTTATTAAAACTTACAAAAAACATTAATGTATATGATCCAGCTGGAATGCCTAATGCAAAGAAAATGATTGAATTTAAAGGAGTTACTTGGAAGGAAAATACTTTTTCCTGTATCGCAAATACTGACGCACTTGTAATTATAACAGAATGGAATGAATTTAGGGCTTTGGACTTAAATAAAGTAAAAGAAGCATTAAATGAGCCAATAATTATAGATCTTAGAAATATTTATAAACATGATTTAATGGTTGAAGCTGGCATTAAATATATAAGTGTAGGCCGAGGAAGTATTTAATATATGTTTGAATCGCATAAATTTAACAATAGTATATTACGTGCGTATGATATTAGAGGTATAGTAGGGGAGACTCTTCATAATATTGATGCAGAAAGACTCGGTAATATTTTTGCTTCTTCATTTAATACTGATAAGAAAAAAATTATAGTTTGCAGAGATGGAAGATTATCTTCTCCTGATTTAGTAAATAGCCTTAAAAAAGGTTTGTTGGACTCTGGGGCAGATGTAATTGATATAGGCTTAGGTCCTTCTCCAATGTTATATTATGCAGCTAATCACTTAAAGTCGGATGGTGCAATAATGGTTACAGGTTCACATAATCCTTCAAATCATAATGGGTTTAAAATAATGAAGGGTACAGTACCATTTTTTGGTAAAGATATTGTAGATATTGGTTTAAGAGGGTTAAATAAAAATTGGCAGTATGCTAAAGGAAATTTAAGAGATTATTATATACAAGACGAATATATAAAAACATTATTAAAATCTACTAAAATTAATAATTTCAAAAATAATATAAAGGTAGTTTGGGATCCAGGAAATGGTGCAACTGGTGAAATAATTCAAAAATTAGTTAATTTTCTTCCGGGAGAACATGTTTTAATAAATGAAGATATTGATGGGACTTTTCCATCTCATCATCCTGACCCTACCGACCCAAAAAATTTAGAAGAGATTATATCTATTGTTAAAGGTCAAAAATTTGATGTAGGATTTTCTTTTGATGGAGATGGAGATAGGTTAGGGTTGGTTTCTGGGAGTGGAAAAATTATTTGGGGAGATCAAATAGTTGCCTTGCTGGCTCAAGAAGTATTAAAGGCTATACCTAATTCTCCAATTATAGCTGATGTAAAAGCATCACAAAATTTATTTAATGAAATTAAAAGATTAGGTGGCATACCCATAATGTGGAAAACCGGACATTCTTTTATTAAATTAAAAATGAAAGAAATTTCAGCACCATTAGCGGGTGAGATGTCAGGTCATATATTTTTTTCAGATAGATACTATGGATATGATGATGGAATATATGCTGCATTAAGAGTTTTAGAGTTAATTAATGATAACTATACTTTAGATGATTTTTTAAATAGTTTTCCAAAAACTTTTTCTACACAAGAAATCAGGATAGAATGCTCCGATGAAAGAAAATTTACTATTATTGAAAAATTAACTAGTTTACTAGATAATGAAGGTTTAATAGTCAATAAAATTGATGGATTACGAGTGAAAAAAGAAACTGGATGGTGGTTATTAAGGGCTTCTAATACGCAAGCTGTTTTAGTAGCTAGAATTGAGGCAGACAGTGAGAATTCTCTTAAAAAATTAAAGGAAGAGTTAAGTTTTTATCTCAAGAAATTTGACTTAAGTTTAACATAATAATGTATATAATTGAATATAATATTGTATCTATTGAATATAATATTATATTAAGGTAGATATTAATTTTTTTATGAGGGTATTAATATATATGGGTTCAGAAGATGATAATATAAGCTCTAATAATACTGGAACTATTATTGAAGAGAAAATAGAGGTAAAAAAACCGTCTTTTTATCAGGTTTTAATAATGAATGATGATTATACTCCTATGGAGTTTGTAATTTTAGTTTTAGAAAGGTTTTTTAAAAAATCTAGAGCTGAAGCAACTCAAATAATGTTACATGTCCATCAAAAGGGAATGGGAGTATGTGGTTTGTATCCTTATGAAATTGCTGAAACAAAGGTAGTTCAAGTTATGGATTATGCGAGAAATAATCAACATCCTCTTCAATGTACAATGGAAAAAGAATAATGTTATCAGATAGGGTTGAAAAAACTTTAAATAAAGCTTTTGAATTAGCTGCAGATAATGAGCATGAGTATGCAACATTAGAACATTTATTATTAGCATTAATTGATGATGAAGATGCAAATGAAGTTTTGTTGTCATGTAATGTGGATATTGAAGCATTAAGGGCAGTTTTAAATGATTTTATAACTAATGAACTAACTTCTTTCAAAATTAATAAAGGTAATGAAGTCAAGCCAACAGCTTCATTCCAAAGAGTTGTACAAAGGGCCGCTCATCATGTCCAAATGTCTGGAAATGATGAGGTTACAGGAGCTAATATATTGGTAGCAATATTTAGTGAACGTGAAAGCCATGCAGTTTTTTATTTAAATAAGCAAAAAATGACTCGCTTAGATGCTGTAACTTATATTAGCCATGGTGGAAAAGAAGATATTATTTACAGTGAAAATGATAATGAGAATCAAGAAAAAATTAATACAAAAAAAACAAAAAGTGTTATTGATACATATTGTATTAATTTAAACTTAAAAGCAAAAAAAGGAGAAATAGACCCTTTAATTGGTAGAGATGAAGAGGTAAATAGAACAATACAAGTTTTGTGCAGACGTTCTAAAAATAATCCATTATATGTAGGAGATCCAGGTGTTGGTAAAACTGCAATTGCTGAAGGACTAGCTAGAAAAATAGTAAATGAGGAAATTCCAGATATATTAAAAGATGCTATAATTTATAGCCTAGATATGGGAACATTGCTTGCAGGAACAAGATATAGAGGTGATTTTGAAGAAAGACTAAAGGCAATTTTAAAAGAAATTTCACTAGATGCTAGGGCTATATTATTTATAGATGAAATTCATACAGTTGTAGGAGCTGGGGCCACGAGTGGAGGGTCTATGGATGCTTCTAATCTTCTTAAACCTGCACTTGCATCAGGTGAATTAAAATGTATTGGTTCCACTACGTATAAAGAATATAGGAGCCACTTTGAAAAAGATAGAGCCTTAGTTAGAAGATTTCAAAAAATAGATATATCTGAGCCAACAAAAAAAGATGCAATTAAAATTTTAAAAGGTCTTAAATCATACTATGAAGAACATCATGAAGTTAAATATACTCATGCTGCCATTAAAGCTGCGGTAGATTTGAGTGATAGGTATATAGGTGACAGAAAGTTACCTGATAAAGCTATAGATGTTATTGATGAGTTAGGCGCATCCCAAAGGTTATTACCACCATCTCGCAGAAAAAAAATACTTGGTGTTTCAGATTTAGAAAATATAATAGCAAAAATTGCTAGAATACCACCTAAGAGAGTGAATAGTAATGATAAGGAGCAGCTTTTAAACTTACCAAGAGATTTAAAATTAGTTGTTTACGGGCAAGATGAAGCAGTTAATGAATTATCTGATGCTATAAAACTAACTAGAGCTGGTTTGAGAGATATAGAAAAACCTATAGGAAGTTATTTATTTACAGGGCCTACAGGCGTAGGAAAAACTGAAATTGCAAAACAGCTTGCAAGAAATTTAGGCCTAGAATTAATGAGATTTGATATGTCTGAATATATGGAAAGGCATTCTGTTTCAAGGTTAATAGGAGCACCTCCAGGTTATGTAGGCTTTGATCAAGGAGGGTTACTAACAGATAGGGTCGACCAAAATCCTCATGCAGTATTATTGCTTGATGAAATAGAGAAAGCTCATCCAGATCTATTTAATATTTTACTGCAAATAATGGATCATGGTAAATTAACAGATCATAATGGAAAAACTATAGATTTTAGAAATATAATTTTAATAATGACATCTAATGCAGGAGCAGCTGATTTAGCAAAGGCACCAATTGGATTTGGAAAGAAAAATAGGTTAGGCGATGATGCAGTAGCGATTAAAAATTTATTTGCACCGGAATTTAGAAATAGATTAGATGCAATTATTAAGTTTAAAAATCTTGATGGAGATGTAATTGAAAAAATTGTAGATAAATTTATTGATCAATTAGAAGCTCAATTAGAAGAAAGAAAAGTAACTATTGAATTAAATAAAGAAGCTAAATTCTTACTATCTGAGAAAGGTTTTGATCCAATTTTTGGAGCGAGACCTCTAGCAAGAGTGATTCAAGAAAAAATAAAAAAACCTTTAGCAGATAAAATTTTATTTGGAGAGTTAGTTAATGGTGGGCATATTAAAATAACTGTGAAGAATGGTGTTTTTATGTTTGACGTAACGGAATATGAAAAAACTAAAGAAAAAATAGTTTAAAATCTAATTTTTTTTTTAAACGGTGTGTATTTGTCTTTTATTAAATTGATATCATTATCTATAATTTTAACCTCTTCTAATAAAAAATTTTCTACGACTTTTCTAAAGTTAACATCTGCAATATAGTGTGAACTATATATTTTTTCTGGTAAATAACCTCTTTGTATCTTATGTGGGCCTTGAGCTCCTCCCTCAACAAAGTCATAATTATTCTGAATAGCCCAATCTATAGCTTGATAATAGCATAATTCAAAATGCAAATAATTTATATCTTTATTAGCCCCCCAATATCTTCCGTATAGAGTATCTTTTCCTATTACATGCATAGCACCAGCAATTAATGTATTATGCTCTTCTGCAAAAATAATTAATATATTCTCAGAAAAATTTTTAGCTAATAAGCGAAAAAACTTCTTATTTAAATATGCTCTTCCCCATTTTTTATCGGTAGTATTGTTATAGAAATCATACATACTTTCCCAATCACTATTAGTAATATCAAAACCTGATTTAGTTATAATTTTTATATTTTGATTGTTTATATGTCTTCTTTCTTTAGCAATAGCTTTTCTTTTTCTAGAATTTAAAGAATTTAAAAAATCATCAAAATCATTATATTTATTATTTTTCCAATGAAATTGTTCCCCAGTTCTAGTAAGAAAATTTTTATTTTCTAAAAGTTTACATTCCTTATAAGAACAAAAAGTTATATGTGCTGATGAAAAATTACTGTCAGTCAATTCTTTTAAATATTCTGCAAAAGATTCAATAATATTATTTGATTCACTTAGTTTAATATTACTATTTATCAAAATTCTATTTCCTGCAACTGGTGTAAAAGGTACAGATAGTTGAATTTTAGGATAATATTGGCCTCCTGCATTAGAATATGCATTAGCCCAAGAATGATCAAAAATGTATTCTCCTTGACTGTCTAATTTAATATAAAGAGGACATACAGCCACAATAGTATTTTTATCTATGATGGATATATAATTAGGTAACCAAGATGTTCCAGGCCCAATAGAATTAGAATCTTCCAAATTTTTTAAAAATGTATATGAAAGAAATGGATTATCATTTTTTGCACATTTGTTCCAAGCTTTTTTTCCTATAGAGGATATATTTTTATATGATAAAAATGAATACATTATCTAAATTAATTAATTTCAAATATTGCATCTACCTCAACTGGTACATTTCTTGGAAGACTATTTGCTCCTACTGCAAATCTTGCATGTTTGCCTTTTTCGCCAAAAATTTCTACCATTAAATCAGATGCTCCATTAGCAACCTCAGGTTGTTGATGAAAGTCGCTAGTGCAAGAAACAAATATTCCTAATTTCACACAATTTTTGACTCTTGATAAATCTCCGTCAAGAGCATTTTTTAAAACTGATATTACATTTAATGCGCATATTCTAGCTACTGCCTTACCTTTATCTATATTAATATTTTTACCCACTTTACCAGTATGTTTAATCTCTCCATTTTCAAATGGAACTTGTCCAGAAATAAATACTAAATTATTACTAACAACATAAGGTATGTAATTAGCTGCAGGTGATGGTGCTATTGGAAGTGTTATGCCTAGGCTTTCTATTTTTTTATCTATATCATTCATATTAATTCCTTTATAATTTATATTATAAGAATATTTATTATTTAAACATAAATGTAGCAAGTTATTATAAATTTAAAGAGTTTTATAATGTATAGAAATTATTTTTTATTCCTATTATATATTTTGTTTTTTTGTGGTTGGCTTCATGCTGAAGAAAAGAAGGCTAATTGGAATAATTTTAAATCTCATGAGGCTATATACAATTTAAAATTAGGGAACATTACAAATTCTTCAAAAATTCATAATGCAAGCGGTCAAATGCATATAACAATTAAAGCAGTTTGTGATGGTTGGATTATAAACCAAAATACAACACTAGATATTACAGATAAGAATGGTTCTCAAAGAAGAAATGTTTTTAGGTACTCTCTATGGGAATCAAATAGCCATGATATGTTAAGGTTTATGTCTAAAGTAATAATTGATGGTGAAGAGTTAGCATCCTATGAAGGAGAATCTTATATTAAAAATGGGGTAGGAAAAATAATTTATACAAGACCGCATAATAAGGTGATAAATATTCCTTTAGATACTTTGTATCCCATGAAGCATTTTTTTATTAGTTTAGATAAAAATAAAACTGGAGAACTTTTCAATTATATTGTGTTCACAGGAGAAGATGATAAAGCACTAAATAATGTAAGTACCTTTACTATGGATAATCTATATGAAGGTGTTAGTTATAAGATAATAAGATCAGCTAATTATAATTATAATAATAATTTACTTAAGCCTGAAAATGAAATTGAAATATTAGTAAACCCAAAGACAGGAGTAGTACAAAAAGTACTTTTTGATTATTTTGACTATGAAATAATAGGAGTATTAAAGTATGTTATATATTATAACAAACCGGAGTGCTAAATATTATTATAAATAATTTTTAGTATTTTTTCCCAATTATTTGCTTTATAATCACAGTTTTTTACTTCTGGTACAATTTTAAGTAATTTTTTATTTTGTAAAAAATGTATGGTAGTAATATTTTTACAATTACTACTAACAGAAGATATTTGATTAGGTAAGTCATCTACAAAGAAAACTTTTTTATTAGTAAGTTTCTCTAATTCTAAACATTTTATATTTTTGGGTCCATCATTACTAATTAATTGGTAATGCATATCATTATTGTTTAAGCACTGAATTCTATTGGCAGCATAGGTTTTTGGAATATTAGACAATATAATAATATTCATTACTTTGCTTAATTTTTTTAATACACTTTTTGCTCCTTTTATTAAGGGCATTTTTAATGCATATTCCTCAAAAAATTTAGATATGATTGACGGAATATAAATATTATTTATTGCTATATTATTCTTTTTATTAAATATATTACCATTTAACTTAAATGATTCATAAGAAAAATACATATCATTTAATTGTAGATAATTATCAAAATTTTCCATAAATTCAAATATAACTTCATCTGCATCACAAATTAATAGAGGAAGGTTATTATCAATTTTTAAAGATTTTTCCATTGGAAGGATGTTTTAAAAGTGTTTTTATTTAATTTTGTCTTCTTTAAATAAAACATGTTTTCTAGCAATAGGATCATATTTCTTAACTTCCATTTTTTCTGTCATTGTTCTACTATTTTTTTTAGTAACGTAGAAAAATCCAGATTCTGTGCTTTTTAGTCTTATTTTAATAGTAGTTGGTTTAGCCATTTTATAACCCTTTATTTTGATGCTGAGAATAACTAAACTAATTATTGTGTCAAGATTTGTGTGCTAATTTTTGATGTTAACGTTTATTTTTTAGTTTTTTTCCTTGTAAACCTTCTTTTTGGCGAAGGTTGACTTTCTTTTTCTGTTATTAAATCTACGGCTCTATTAATACCAATAGTAAAAATATCTTCATTATCATCTTTTATGCCCGCAAATGTATTCTCATGCTTAATATAAGGACCAAATCTTCCATTATTTGCTGTTATCATTTTTCCAGAAACAGGGTGAAGTCCTATTTCTCTAGGCAAAGCCAACATAGATAAAGCTGTTTCAAGTGTTATACTTTCAAAATCAATATTCTTAGGTATTGAAGATCTTTTAGGTTTGATAGCTTTTTTATCACCTTTTATGGGAGTTTCTCCTAATTGTACGTATGGGCCGTAGGGACCAATTCTTAAAGTTATTGGCATATTATTTTCATTATAACCTAATTTAATTGGTTCTATTTTGCTAGATTCTTTCCCTTTACCAACAACCAATTGTGCAGTGTGATCACATTCTGGATGAGTTGAACAGCCTATAAAGCCTCCGCTTCTTCCATATCTAATATTTAATATTCCTGACTTACATTTTGGGCATTTTCTAGGATCTGAGCCATCTTCCAAAGCTGGAAAGAAATGAGGCCCTAAATCCTCATCTATTTTTTTTTCGACATCTCTTACTCTTAGAGATGACGCATTATCAATTGTTTTCTTAAATGGAACCCACCAGTTTTCTAACGTGTCCTTCCATATTATTTTTCCTTTAGCTATTTCATCTAACTGATTTTCTAATTTTGCAGTAAAATTTTCTTCAATATATTTGCTAAAATATCCATTTAAGAATGCAGTTACAATTCGTCCTTTTGTCTCTGGCTCAAACCGTTTTTTTTCATACTTTGCATATCCTTTATCCTTTACAGTAGAAACTATACTTGCATAAGTTGAAGGTCTACCTATTCCAAGATCTTCAAGTTTTTTAACTAAGGATGCCTCAGTAAACCTAGGAGGTGGTTCTGTAAAATGTTGAAATGATTTTAGGTCAAAAGAATTTAAATTTTCTCCTTCTGCAACCTTAGGTATGTTGCTGTTATCTGTATCATTATTATCAATATCATCTACATCTTCCATGTATATTTTTTTATAGCCATCAAATATTAATGTGGATCCTGTAGTTTTAAATTCTATGTCACTTTTATCAGATACAATATTAATACTAACCTGATCAATTTCAGCGCTTTCCATTTGTGAGGATATTGTTCTTTTCCAAATTAATTCATATAAAAGACGTTGTCTTTCATCTAAATAATTTTTTATGCTATCTGGAGTTCTATTAACATCTGTTGGTCTTATAGCTTCATGAGCTTCTTGAGCATTATTTGTCTTTTTTTTATGTATTTTAGGGTTTTCCGGTAAGTATTTTTTTCCATATTCCACTTCTATTAAATTCCTAATTTGATTTATAGCTTCTACAGATAAATTTACAGAATCAGTCCTCATATAAGAAATTAAACCAACAGTTTCTCCATTTATTTCTATTCCTTGATATAAAGTTTGTGCAATCCTCATAGTGTTTTTTGCCCCGATACCTAACTTTCTAGATGCTTCCTGTTGAAGAGTAGAAGTAATAAAAGGTGCTGTAGGGTGGTTCTTTATTCGTTTTTTATTAATTTCTTTAACATTATAACTATTAACATTTTGAATTTTTTCTAAGGCATTATCTGCCTCAACCTTTGAAAATATATCAAACTTTTTTAATTTTTTATTATTAATTACAGTTAAATTAGCTATAAAAGATTCATCATTTTCGTTTTTAAAGGAAGCTTTTATATCCCAATATTCTTGTGGTTTAAACAATTCTCTTTCAGTTTCTCTATCACATATTAATTTAAGTGCTACAGACTGAACTCTTCCTGCGGATTTTGCTCTAGGAAGGGTCCTCCATAAAAGTTGAGATAATTGATGGCCCATCAGATAATCTAAGGCTCTTCTAACTCTTTGAGAATCTATCATGTTAGAATCTAAGTCTCTTGGATTATTAAATGCTTTTAAAATAGCATTTTTTGTTATTTCATAAAAAACAACTCGTTTAAGTGTCACATCTATTAACTTTTTCTTTTCAGTTAAATGATCATATATATGCCAGGCTATAGCTTCACCTTCTCTATCTGCATCTGTTGCAAGCCATAAAACATCACCTTTTGAAATTGATTTTTTGATCTCTGTTATTGCTTTTGTGTCTTTATTTAGCTCGTAATCCATAAAAAAATTATTTTCAGGAATTACTCCTTTCCCTCTTACTTTTAGATCTCTAAAATGTCCAACTGATGATAAAACTTTATAATCATTTCCTAGGTATTGATTAATAGTTTTAGCTTTAGCAGGGGATTCAACAATAACAATATTCATATATATATCTCTTAAACAAATTTTAATATTAATTCACAATTAATAATTTTTTATAATTTTAGCAAATTATATTTTTAAAATTATTTAATTATATCTATATTTTTGATTCTATTCCTTTAATTATTCTTTTAATATTGGGAATATGTTTTATCCAAATTAGGATGACTATTATTAAGACAATATATATTTCTATATTAGAAATTCTTAAACTATTTGGAAGTAACCCTGTGTTTACTACTTCTTTTAATGACCAAAAAAATAATGGGGCGCTAATACTTGCTGTCAAGGCACCTAAAGATGAGGTTTTAAATATAGTAGCGAATACTAACCACACTAATAGTGTTAATAATGCACATGGCCAACTTAAAAATAATAAAATTCCTGCTGCGGTTGCGATACCTTTTCCACCTTTAAATAATAGAAAAGGGCTAAACATATGTCCTAATATAGATAATAAACCTACACTTAAAAAGAGGGTTATTAATAATTCTTCAGTTATAATTGGTTTAAAATTTATTTGAGCTAAATATATAATTATAAAACTTTTAGATATATCCAATATTAATGTTAATGCCGCTATTAATTTATTTCCAGTTCGCAAAACATTTGTTGCTCCGATATTACCGGATCCTATTTTTCTAATATCACCATATCCAGAAATTTTTACAATAACTAGCCCAAATGGAATAGAGCCAATTATAAAACTTAATATTAAAAATATAATAATATTTTGATTATGAATTAGTTCTATAAAATTTTCTATAAATACATACATAATATTATAGTTAATATTTAAATTCAGCAGACTTAAAAACTATTCTGCCATCTATTATTGTGCATAAGATTTTACCTTTAGAATCATAGTTATCAAAAAGAGAGTTTTTTGATTTACTTTTCATGCTTTCTAATTTTATTTTATTAGAGTAATTTATATCTATAATTGTTAAATCTGCAGGAGAGTCTATTTTAAGTTTTCCAACATCTAAATTTAGTAATTTAGCAGGTTGATTTGTAATTTTATCAATTAAATCAATCAACTTCATATTTCCATTAAAATGTAAATCTAATGAGATTGGTAGTAAGGTCTCTAGACCTACAATTCCGAATTCTGCTTGCTCGAAGGGTAGTCTTTTACTATCTTGATCTTGAGGTGAATGATGACTAGAAATTATATCTATTTTATTATTTATTAATGAATTGTAGATTGATTTTCTATCTTCTTCTTTTCTTAAAGGGGGAAAAACTTTTGCAAATGTTTTCCACTCATCTACTGCTTCTTCGGTTAAAGTAAAATAATGAGGAGCTGTAGAACATGTTACTTTTAATCCTCTATTTTTTGCCTTTTCTATAGCTAGTATAGCTTCATGTGTTGTTATGTTTAAAAAATGTAATCTACCACCTGTATTTTCTAATAGTCTCAGATCTCTTTCTATTTGAATAATTTCTGCTACTTTTGAAATGCCTGGTAAACCTAGTTTACTTGCTAAGGCTCCTCCATTCATTACACCATTTATAGAAAGATCATAATCTTGAGGTGATACCATAATTAGTGCATCAAAATTTTTTGCATATGTAAGGGCTTGCTTCATTATTTTTGTATTCTTTATTGTTTTATTCGCATCTGTGAATAAAATTGCTCCAGCTTCCATCAATAATCCCATTTCAGTTAATTGCTTTCCTTCTATATTTTTTGTTATAGAAGCTGCTGGAAAAATTTTTACACCATTAGTTTCTCTAGCTCTTTTCTTAATAAATTCAATAATAGGGATTTGATCAATAACTGGAGCTGTATCTGGCATGCACACTAAGCTAGTTATTCCTCCAGTTAAGGCGGATTCGGATGCCGTATTAATATTTTCTTTATATTCTTCACCTGGTTCTCTTAAATGAGTATTTATATCAATAAATCCTGGACATAAAATATTATCTTTACAGTCTATTTTTAAGGCATCGTCAGGAGTACTATCGTTAAATAAATTCTTTCCAAAATCTTTAATTATTTTATTCTCAGTAAGTAAGCCTCCTATAACATCCAATCCTGTATTAGGATC
>DQLC01000098.1 GCA_015660425.1 Alphaproteobacteria bacterium | reverse complement strand
CCAATGACTTATCATGTAGAGTCTTCTCCATATCCTGGAGGTAAGCTATGGCTTGGTGGTGCATTTAAAGTTATAGCATCAGAAGAACAGTGGGGTAATATTACTGCTGTTGATTATCATACTGGTAGCATTAAATGGAAAGTTAAAACTCAACAACCTATGATTGGTGGAATTTTAGCTACTGCTGGTGGCCTTGTTTTTGCAGGTGAAGGTAACGGAACTTTTGCTGCTTATGATGCAGAAAATGGTTCTCAAATGTGGTCATTCCAAGCTGGAGCAGGTGTTAATGCACCTCCTAGTTCATATACTGTTAATGGTAAACAATATATAGTAGTGGCTGCCGGTGGAAATGCTCAATTAAATTATAAACGTGGTAATAATATTATAGCGTTTACTTTAGATTAGTATTTCTATTTAGTAATTTAGGGCAACATTTTTATAATGTTGCCCTTTTTTTTAGGTATTTTTATGAATAGACTTTGTTTACTAATATTTATTTTTTATATTTTTAATATAACAGTATCTTTGGCTGATGATTATTCTGATATTAAAGAAGATCTTGAATTTTGTGCATCTTGTCATGGCGAAAAGGGTGCCTTGCCAATTGATAAAACTATACCCATTTTAGCAGGACAACATTTTTATTACATATATGTTCAATTAAAAGATTTATCATCAGGGATGAGACATAATGAAATAATGAATGATATAGCTTCGAGCTATGATAAAAAGCAAATGAAGAGATTTGCAAAATATTTTTCAGAACAAACATGGCCTAATATTGGATATAAAACTGATACAGGTTTAATTTCTAAGGCTGAATCAGCTGTTGCTGCTGGGCAATGCGTTCAGTGCCATAGAGGAAGTTTTGAGGGAGATAGTCAAATACCAAGAATTTCAAATCAAAACTTTATTTATTTACAAAAGACAATGAAAGACTATAAATCTAAATCTAGAAATAATGCTCCGGCAAAATCATCTTTATTTGCATCTTTTAAGGATGATGATCTTGATGCGTTAGCTGCTTATTTAGCAGGTTTGTAAACTATTTATTAATTAAGAGTTTATGAGTATCTGTATGCCCAGCTATTAAAGCATAATCAGCGGCTGATTTTCCTGTGTTATCTATGTGATTTATATTTGCGTTTAATGAGACCAGGTATTTAACAATATCCTTATGTCCATAGGCACTAGCCCATATTAAAGGAGTAAGATTATTTGCATCTTTTCTATCAATTTTAACTCCAGCATTTATAAGTACTTTAAGAGTTTTAATATAGCCATTACCAGCTGCGTAATGGATTCCGGACTTTCCTGAGATATCAGGCTTATCAATAATAGCCCCATATTTAATTATTTTTTTGCATATACTGTGTAGCCCGTTATAAGCAGCAGCTGTAACTGCAGTCATATTATCATTATCTTCTATGTTTACATTAACGCCTAGATCTAATAATATGTTTGCTATTTCTTCATTTCCTGCCATTAAAGCTTCAAGAAATGGAGTTTTATTTGCTAAGCTTGGTAAATCATGTTGAGCTCCAGCCTTAATTAGTACATTAAAAATTTCTATATGATTATTTCTTGCGGCATAGTGTAGTGCTGTATTTCCAAATCTATTTTTAGTTTTAACTATTGCGCCTCTACCTAATAGATCTTTTACTTTTTCGAGTTTTCCTCCTTGAGTAGCTTTAATTAAACCAAAATTTAATTCTTTCCATTCTTTACCATCTCTGAAAGTTTTTTCCTCTGCATATATGCTATTAAATAGAAAATTAAATACAGTAATAAATAAAAATACTTTAAAAAGTTTTTGAAGCACGTTACATCCTTATAAATAATTAGTTAATTATATGCTAATTTAATATATAAACACCATATAAATTAGATATATAGAAAATTTAAATTTTAAAGAGGTGTTATGAAAAATATTTTAACAATAAAATTTTTACTAATTATATTTGTAATTTCAATAACTTCTGTTTTTGCATTTAATCAAGAAGATTACCATAAAGCAAAAAATTATTTAAAATGTCAAAATTGTGATTTAGTAAATGCTAATTTTAGTAATTTAGATTTAAAGGGTATTGATTTAGAGCAATCTAACTTGTCTGACGCAAATTTTTCAGGAGCTAATTTAGCTATAGTTAAAAAAGAGAAATATAATCTTGCTTCAAACTTAGCTCGGGTTAACTTAAAAGGAGCAAATTTAAGTAATGCTAATTTAACTGGTGTTAATTTTGAGGGTGCCTATATGAAAAATGTGAATTTAAGTGGAGCTGATTTAACAGGGGCTAATTTAAAGAATGCAAAACTTACGGGAGCAAATTTAGAAGGTGCTATACTAGATGAAACTTTACTAACTAATTAAATAAAAAATGGATAAGAAAAAAATTATGAATAATAAATTTAAACCAGGTGAAGGTAGAAGAAAAAAGTTTGCTTTTGATAAAGGCAGACAAGTTGACCTTTTGGCTCTAGAAGAGGTTAAGGCACTTATTCCATATAACAATATTAGAAGAGACCATTTAATTGAATATTTACATTTTTTACAAGATAAATATAAATTTTTATATTCTAAACACTTAAGAGCTCTCGCAGAAATTATGAAGCTTTCTATGGCAGAAGTCTTCGAAGTCGCAACATTTTATGCACATTTCACTATAATAGATGAGGGAGAAGCATCTCTACCTGAAATTACTATTAGGGTTTGTGAAAGCTTAACTTGTAGTTTATTTGGTGGGGATGATTTGTATGCTAAATTGCAGAGTAAACATAAAGGAAAAATAAGAGTTTTAAAAGCGCCTTGTATGGGGAAATGTGATTTTGCTCCTGCTTTAGAAATTGAACATAACCATGTTGATAACGCCAATTTAGATAAAGTTGATAAAGTTATTGATAAAAAAGAGTTTTATCCAAAAAACACTGACTATATTGATTTTAATCAATATAAAGATAAAGGTGGTTATGTACTATTCAATAAAGTTAAATCTAATGAAGTTACTTTTGAACAATTAAGTAATGTTATTTCTCATTCTAATTTAAGAGGACTTGGTGGAGCAGGATTTCCTGCAGCTAAGAAATGGGAATTTGTTAGAGCTAATAATGGGCCAAGAATGATGTGTATTAATGGGGATGAAGGGGAAGTAGGAACTTTTAAAGATAAGTATTATTTAGATCGTGATCCTCATAGATTTTTAGAAGGCACATTAATTGCGGCACATATGGTTTCCGCTGATAAATGTTTTATTTATATGAGAGATGAGTATCCAGGTATTATTAAGATATTAAGGAAAGAGTTAGTTAAGCTAGTAAATAATGGCTTAATTGATGAAGATTTAGTTGAAATAAGAAGAGGTGCAGGAGCCTATATATGTGGAGAAGAATCTGCATTAATAGAATCTGTTGAAGGTAAAAGAGGTATTCCAAGACATAGGCCTCCCTACGTAGCACAAAATGGTGTTTTTGGATTGCCTACTTTAGTACATAATGTGGAAACTGTTTATTGGATTAGAGAGATTTATGAAAAAGGAGCAGAGTGGTTTTTATCTTTTGGAAGGAATGGTAGAAAAGGTTTAAGATCATTCTCCGTTTCAGGTTTTGTAAATAACCCTGGTGTAAAGTTGGCGCCTGCAGGAATAACTGTAAAAGAATTAATCGATGAATATTGTGGAGGTATGTTAGAAGGGCATAAGCTTAAAGCTTATCTGCCCGGAGGAGCTTCCGGAGGTATTCTTCCAGAAACGTTATCTAATATCCCACTAGATTTTGATACCCTACAAGAGCACGGATGTTTTATTGGGTCTGCTGCAGTAATAATAATTTCAGATAAAGTTCCAATGAAAGATGTTGCAATAAATTTAATGAAGTTTTTTGAAGATGAAAGTTGTGGTCAATGCACTCCTTGCAGAAATGGTACAACTATGGCTGTAAAATTAATGAATGAAAACAGCTGGAACTTAAAATTATTGGCAGAAGTTGGAAATGTTATGACAGATTCTTCTATTTGCGGGTTAGGGCAAGCAGCCGCTAATCCACTTGTTTCTGTAATAAAATATTTTAAGAATGATATAAAGAGCATATAGTTACTAATATGGGTAGAGGTGTATGAGTAAAAAACTAGTTAAATTTATTCTTGATGGGAAAGAAGTTTCTGCAAAAGCAGATGAAACCCTTTGGCTAGTTTCTAAACGTGAAGGCAAGACTATTCCTCATTTATGTCATTGCGATGAGCCAGGATATAGATCTGATGGAAACTGTAGAGCCTGTATGGTTGAAATTGAGGGTGAAAAAGTCTTAGCGGCTTCATGTATTAGAAAACCAACGGAGGGCATGAATGTAAATACAGATTCCTCTAAGTCTATTTCAGCAAGGAAAACTATTTTTGAATTGTTATCAGCAGATCAACCATCAAGAGATCAGCACCCAGATCCAGATTCAAAATTTTGGCAATGGGCAGATAAAATGAATATAGAAGTTGGATCTTATCCAAAAATAAGAAATATAGCACGCGATGTATCTCATAAAGCTATGCATGTAAATTTAGATGCATGTATAAATTGTAATTTATGTGTTAGAGCGTGTAGAGAAGTACAAGTCAATGATGTAATAGGTATGTCTTATAGAGGGAATAAGTCTAAAATAACATTTGATTTTGATGATAAAATGGGAGATTCATCTTGTGTAGCCTGCGGAGAGTGTGTTCAAGTTTGCCCAACTGGGGCCCTTATAGAGAAGACATTAGTAAATGATCAAGGTGTAAGGTCTAAGTATAGTGATAAAAGTGTTGATACTTTATGCCCTTTTTGTGGTGTTGGTTGTCAAACTAAGGTTCATATTAAGGATAATAAAATATTGTATGTTGATGGACGTGATGGGCCAGCCAATAATCAGAGATTATGTGTAAAAGGACGATTTGGTTTTGATTACGTGCACAGTGAAAAGAGGCTTTTAAAACCATTAATAAGAAAAAAAGATGCTCCAAAAGACCGCTTTATTTTAGATAAAGAAAGAAAAATAGAAAATTATTTTAGAGAGGCAACTTGGGAAGAAGCGATAGAATTAGCTGCCATGGGTTTTTCAAATATTTTGACAGAAAATGGATCTTCAGCTTTATGTGGTTTTGGATCTGCAAAGGGATCTAATGAAGAAGCTTATTTATTTCAAAAGCTAATTAGAACGGCGTTTCTTACAAATAACGTAGATCACTGTACAAGGCTTTGTCATGCTTCTTCTGTGGCTGCTTTGTTAGAATGTGTAGGTTCTGGGGCAGTTTCTGCTCCGTTTACAGCTACTGAAGATTCCGATTGTGTTATTATCATAGGTGCGAGACCTACTACTAATCATCCTGTTGCTGCCACGTATATAAAGCAAGCTATAAAAAAAGGTACAAAAGTTATCATAATTGATCCTAGAAAGAATGATATGACACGACATTCATGGGAGCATTTAGAATTTAAACCAGGCACAGATGTAGCTTTGCTAAATGCTTTAATTTATACAATAATTGAAGAAGATCTTTATGATAAACAATATGTTCAATCACTGACAAATGGATTTGAAGAGTTAAAAATTTCAATAAAAGGTTTTTCACCAGAAGCTATGGCAGAAAAATGTGGTATAAGCGCTAAAACTTTAAGAAAAGTAGCTCGAGTTTATGCAAATTCAGATAAGTCTATTATCTTTTGGGGTATGGGCATTTCCCAACATGTCCACGGTACTGATAATGCTCGTTGTTTAATTACTCTTTCATTGATTACAGGACAAATTGGTCGTCCTGGGACTGGTTTACATCCTTTAAGAGGGCAAAATAATGTTCAAGGTGCTTCTGATGCGGGATTAATCCCTATGATGTATCCAGATTATAATTCTGTTGAGAATAGAGAAATATATACCAAGATGGAAAAATTTTGGGGAAAAAAATTAAATAAAAACAAAGGTTTAACTGTTGTTGAAATAATAAATGAGGTTATCGATAATCGTATTAAAGGGATGTATATAATGGGGGAAAATCCTGCCATGTCAGATCCTGATCAAAACCATACACTTGATGGGCTTGTTAAATTGGAGCATATGGTGGTCCAAGACATATTTATGACAGAGACGGCTTGGTTTGCTGATATAATCCTTCCTGCTTCTGCAGCGGCTGAGAAAAATGGTACTTTTACTAATACAAACAGACAAATTCAAATGGGTAGAAAAGCATTAACTCCTCCTGGAGAGGCTAGAGAAGATTGGAAAATTATTATAGATTTAGCTAATGCGTTAGGTATGAATTGGAAATATAAAACTATTTCTGAGGTTTTTAATGAAATGAGCATGGTAATGCCTTCTTTAAATAATATTACATGGGAAAGGTTGGAGAAAGAAGATAGTGTAACCTACCCATGTGAGTCAGTTAATGAACCTGGCAAAGATATTATATTTGTAGAAGGTTACCCTACAGAGGACGGTAGAGGTAAAATTGTTCCTGCGCAATTGGTGTCTCCTGCAGAAATTCCAGATGATACTTTTCCTCTAGTATTGACTACAGGTAGATTATTAGAGCATTGGCATACAGGAGTAATGACTAGAACGTCTTCGGTTTTGGATGAAATAGAACCAAATGCTATTCTATGTATGAATGCAATTGATATGAAAAAAATGAATATTGATCCCGGGCAAAATGTAAAAGTAAGTACTAGAAGGGGAAATATAACTATTGCAGTAAGACAAGATTGGCAATTGCCAGAAGGTATGATATTTATGCCATTTTGTTATAATGAGGCTGCTGCTAATATTCTAACAAACCCACAATTAGATCCAATTGGGAAAATACCTGAATTCAAATTTTGTGCTGCAAAAGTGGATAGAATAGAAATAGCAACAGAATAATATATATTTAAATTTACTATTTGCTTTTCTAGTAAGCTAAGTTTACTTTTATTACTAAATTTTTTAGATGATTAATAATCATATGGGGAGAAGAGAATGTCTAATATGTTTTCATTTTTAATGAAAGATAAAATTTTGGCACCTGAGGGGTATAATAGATGGAGAGTCCCTCCAGCTTCTATTGCAATTCATTTATGTATAGGATCTGTTTATGCATGGAGTATATTTAACCCAGCTTTAATAAAAGAATTAGGTGTTGTTAGTAGTTCAGCAGATGATTGGACATTGAGTAGTGTTATTTGGATTTTTTCAGTTGCCATAGTCTTTTTAGGGCTAGCTGCAGCTATTGCAGGAAAATGGTTAGAAGATGTTGGCCCACGATGCGTGGGTGTGACAGCTGCCTTTTTATGGGGAGGAGGTTTTATAGTTGGAAGTATAGGCATTCTTACTCACCAACTTTGGCTTATTTACTTGGGTTATGGAGTTTTTGGAGGATGTGGCCTTGGCTTAGGATATGTTTCTCCTGTATCTACACTTATAAGATGGTTTCCAGATAGAAGAGGAATGGCTACAGGAATGGCTATTATGGGATTTGGAGGCGGAGCTATGATTGGAGCTCCATTAAAGAGATTTTTATTAGAGCATTATGCTAAGGCTCCTGAATATTTAGGTGTAGAATCTACTGTTTCTTTAATTACTGAAGGGGGACGAAGGTTTGCTGAAGTAGCTGGTGAAAAGATAGAAGTGGTTGTTGCATCAGCATCAGAGGCTGCAAAAATGGCAATACCAGGAGATGCAGGAGTTTATGTAGTTGGAACTGGAAATACAGGAGCTGCAGGAGCATTCCTAACCTTAGGGATTATATATTTTATTGTTATGATAGTAGCAGCATTTCAGTACAGAGTTCCCACTGCCGGTTGGGCACCAAAAGGTTATAAACCTCCATCAAAAGATGAATCTACTACAAAGATGAAAACACTTAATAATGTGCATATAAACCAAGCCATAAAAACACCTCAATTCTATAAACTTTGGATAGTTTTATGTTTTAATGTTTCTGCTGGCATAGGAGTTATTGGTGTTGCTAAAACAATGATGACAGAAATATTTGGTTCTGCACCAGCAGGTTCTGAACTAGGAACAATGGTAACAGCAAGTTTTGCTGGAACCTATGTTTTAATGATTAGTGTGTTTAATATGTGTGGTAGATTTATATGGGCTTCTTTATCTGATTATATAGGAAGACAAAATACTTACCATTGTTTCTTTATAATAGGTACTTTATTATATTTATCTATTCCTTTCACTGCAGGTGCAGTTAGTGTGGATCCTAAAATAATGTATTTAGTAATGTTCTATGCAGCTACTATGATAATCTTCACTATGTATGGTGGTGGTTTTGCTACTATCCCTGCTTATTTAGCAGATATGTTTGGAACTATGCATGTTGGAGGTATCCATGGGAGATTACTTACTGCATGGAGTACAGCTGGGGTTATAGGTCCAGTTGCTATTACTGAGTTAAGAAAATTATCAGTTAATAATTCTCTTAATGACCTGTTAACTAAAGTTGACCCAGTAATGTTTTTAGATAAATTTGGTGCTCCAATAGAACAGGTTAATGAACTAATAAAGGCTAAAACTGTAACAATATCAAAATTAATGGAAATTGCTCCAGCTGGGACAATTGATCCAACTCCTAGTTTATATAATACAACTATGTATGCTATGGCGTGTTTATTAGTTATTGCTTTCTTTTCTAATTTATTAATTAAGCCTGTTAATAAGAAACATTTTGTTGAGAATACTCATCCTGGTTTTAAAGCTTAATAACTTAAAGGAAGATGAAGCCTATTAAAATTTAATAGGCTTCTCAAACATAATGAATAAAACTTTATCTGTTAAACCTGATATTAATGATCAGAGATTAATAAAAGAAGTTAAAGGCCTTGATGAATTAGGAAATCCTTTTAAGCAAAATGTAGTAATGGAAAGACCATTAACTATATTTTTAAATAGTCAAGAAGTAGTTACTAGCATGACAGTAGGAGACCATCCTGAATGGATGGCTATAGGCTTTTTAGTAAATCAAGGTATGTTGTCGAGCGATGATAAAGTTATCTCGGTAGATTTAGATTGGGATACAGAAGTTATTGTAGTTAGAACGGATAAAGAAACAAATTATGAAGAAAAATTAAAAAAGAAAATTAGAACATCAGGATGTGCAGTTGGAACAATGTTTGCAGATGTTATGGATATATTTGATAAAATTGTTCTAAATAAAAAAGTTAAGTTTCATACTTCTTGGTTAATAGACTTATTAAAAAAAGTAAACACACAACCTTCTCTCTATCTAAAAGCTGGAGCTATTCATGCATGCGTATTATGTGAAAAAAACCAACTAATTATTTACGTTGAAGATGTAGGTAGGCATAATGCTATAGATAAAATTGCTGGATGGTTGTGGTATAATAAAAGAAATATGGATAATCTGGTTTTATATACAACTGGGCGATTAACTAGTGAGATGGTAATAAAAACAGTTCAAATGAACGTTCCTGTCTTAATATCTCGTTCTGGTTTTACAGCTGCTGGAGTTGATTTAGCTAAAAAAAGTAATTTAACTTTAATAGGAAGAGCAAAAGGTAAAAGGTTTGTTGCCTTAGCTGGATTGGAAAGAATAATTTATGATAAATAAGTTTATGAGGATATAGAATGTATCCAGGTGTAATTTTAGCTGGTGGTGGTGCTAGAAGGCTAGGCGGTAATGGAAAAGCATTTATAGATATTGCTGGTGTTCCTTTGGTACAATTAACAATAATAAGTTTTCAAGACCAAGTTAATAATTTAGCAATAAATAGCAGAGATAGTAAAATTTTTTCAGATTTTAGTATTCCAATAATTGAAGACACAGTTATAGAAGATGGAGGAGCGGGGCCTTTAGCTGGCATTTCATCTGCGATTAAATGGGCAAAAACTCTTAAAAATATAAAAACACATGTGGCTATAGTTCCTGTAGATACTCCCTTACTACCACTTGATCTGGTTCAAAGACTGTCTTTAGATTTAAGTATAAATAATTCGGATATTATTATGGCTTCTTCTAATGGTAATATATATCCTGTAATTGGTCTGTGGTCCCTAGCTTTGGATAGTTATCTTGATAAGGCCCTATATAAAGGTGTTAGAAAAATAGATGCATTCACTAGATTGTTTAATGTTTCTGTTGTCGATTGGGCCTTTAATAGTATTGATCCTTTTTTTAATATTAATCAACCAGAAGATATTATTTTAGCTGAAAAATATATTAATAGTTGACGATTATATTTACTTTGTTAGTTTCTAATAAATTATTTTATGCGGCCATGGCGGAACTGGTAGACGCGCAACGTTGAGGTCGTTGTGGGAGAAATCCCGTGGAGGTTCAAGTCCTCTTGGCCGCACCACCTATGATTTATTAATTCCATAAGTTATAGCAAGCATAAATTTTATTTTGATCATTTAATAAACAAATATATCTTTTATTATTATACGTTATAAGAAATTTATTTTTTTCTAATTTTAATATTATTTTACCTTTTGTTATAATATTATTAGTATCTTTATGTAAAAATGGAAGATTATCTTGGTTATTTTTATTCATACTATATCCTTTAAAGTAGAATTATTATACACAAGAACAAAAGAAGAACAAATATAAATTAGGTGGAACATGTCAGGTTGGAATAAATCTAAAGAAATAATTTTAAAAGAAGTTATATTTAAGAATAAAAAGATATTAGATGTAGGGTGTGGTGATGGATGGTTTAGTCTATGGTGTTCTAAATATAATTGTTATGTGGATGCAATAGATCCATCTGAAGAACAAATTAATAATGCAAAAAGTAAGATTAATAATGTGAACTTTTTTATTAGTGGAGGAGAAAAGATAAAAAGTTTAAAAAAAAATTATGATTTAATTTATTTTTTTAATAGTTTGCATCATATTCCTAAAGAATTAATGGCACAATCTCTATTAGAGAGCAGAGAATCATTAAATAAGAATGGGTTAGTTTTTATAATTGAACCTATAGCTCAAGGAAATTTTCATAATTTTGTTAAAATTATTGATGATGAGACTGAAGTAAAAAATATTGCATATCAACAAATTAAAGATTGTAAAAAATTTAACTTACAAATAAAAAAAGAAATATTTTATAATGAGATTAAAAGTTTTGATAATGCAGAGTCTTGTATTAATTTTTTAAAGAAAGTAGATAAAAATAGAGTAGACTTAATTAAAAATAATTTTAAATATTTATTTAATGAATTTAATAACTTATCTACTTTTAATAATAATAAATATGAGTTTATTCAGCCTATGAGATTAAATATTTTAAGCAAAACAAACTAGGAGATTACAATGAGTGCATTTTTTGAACTACGTACATACAAAATTTTTCCAGGTAAAATGAAGGAATGGTTAAATTATATGGAAAAAACTATTATTCCATTTCAGGTTGGAAAAGGAATGGTTATCCATGGAAGTTTTACTCTTGATCAAGATAAGGAGACTTATATATGGATTAGACGTTTTGAAAATAAAGACCATAAAGAAAAATTATACAATGATGTTTATAAAAGTGATGTATGGGTTAATGAAATTGGTCCAAAAGTTGCAACTTTAATTGATAGAGATGCCATAATAGTAAAAAATTTAAAGTCTACTAAACTATCTATTATGAAGTAAAATATGATAATTTAGTGTTCATGTGCATTTTCATTTTCTTTAATTTTTTTCATAAATTCATCACCTTCTTTAGAGGCTAGTAATATTTCTTCCTCTGAAAGTTTATCTCGTAATTTAATTATTATCGATGTAGCAAGACTATTATTTGATAAATTTACTATATAAGCCCATTTATATGCCTTTAAATTATTTTTAATAACGCCCGTACCATTTGCATACATATCTATAAGCATCATTTGCGCCTCTAGGGCAAGTTCTTTAAAATTATTAGGCAGGTTTTCAGATGCAAATAAAATCATATCATGTGCTACTTTATTATTCTTTTTTATTCCATAACCATTTAGATACATATTGCCTAAAAGATATATTGCAACTGGATTACCTGTTGGAGCTAAATTATTTAAAGCTGTAAATGCATGATTATAATTTTTATCGTTATAATATTTTATGGCTTGGTCCAACAAATAACCAGCCATATCTGCACCATAAGAAATATTAGAATATAAAATAAAACTGCAAATATATATAATTTTAAATATTTTATTCATTAGTTTCACATCCTGAATTGTCTATACCATATTTCATTTGGCTGTTACATAAGGTTACTAATTTTAGGCTTGTTTTTCTTATTTCAGCCTTTCTAAAGTCTGCATTAATTGCAGTTGCTCCATTCATTTTCGCATTCCGTATTATTGACCATCTAAAAGATGTGTTATTTAAATTAGCATTTTCTAAATTTACTCTTCTTAAATTAGCTTCTTCTATAGAGACACCATCTAAATTTGCATTTTTTAATGTTGATCGCCATAAGTTTACTTTATTCATATTTGAGCCCTTTAAATTTGCACCATTTAAGTCTTTTTTTCTGAGATCTGCTCCAGATAAATCACAGTTTATGCATATATTTGTTTCTAACAGCTTTTGCAAGTCTTCTTCATTAAAAGAATAACTATTATTATTTAAGCTAATACAAATAATTATCACATAAAATAAGGTAGTTAAATACTTAGTCATAAATTAAATTTCTGTTTATAATAAATATCTATAATATATAATTTATTTGTATATATAATCTATAATAATTTTAATTGGTATGTGTAAATGTTTAAAAATTTTGATCTAAAATCAATTGAGGTTAATGGTGTTAACATAAATTATAGAATTGGGGGTAAAGGCTATCCTTTGTTATTATTACATGGTTATCCACAAAGCCATATTCTATGGAGAGAAATGGCACCATTATTTGCAAAGAATTATACAGTAGTTTGTTCTGATTTAAGAGGTTATGGAGATAGTGATAAGCCAAAATCTGATAAGAAACATTTTACTTATTCAAAGAAGAATATGGCTAAAGACCAATATGAATTAATGAAAAAACTAGGTTTTGATAAATTCTGTCTTGTAGGACATGATAGAGGCGGTCGTGTCGCTCACAGAATGGCTATAGATTACCCAGATAGTATAACAAAGATCTCTGTTTTAGATATTGTACCTACTTCACATGTATTTGAAAACACTAATGCTATTTTAGCAAGACGTTATTATCATTGGTTTTTTCTTATTCAACCATATCCATATCCTGAAACTTTAATTGGAAATGATCCAGAATATTATATTAAATCAAAACTACAAATGTGGGGATCAAATAGTAATTATTTAACAGATGATATTATTAAAGAATACATTAGATGTTTTTCTCCTGAGGCTATACATGCATCCTGTGAAGATTATAGAGCAGGGGCTAATATTGATTTAATTCATCATAAAGAAGATTTTGATAAAAAAATTATTTGCCCTCTTCTAGTACTATGGGGGAAAACTGGAACAGTAGAGGAGCTTTATAAACCTATAAAAGTATGGAAAGAATGGGCTAATAACGTAGAAGGACATAGCATTAATTGTGGACATTTTTTACCAGAAGAAAAACCACTAGAAACATATGAGGCTATAATAAATTTTTTAAATAAATAATAATTTTATGGAATATTTTTATGAAACAATCAAAAAGTTTTTTTACTAAAATCAGAGGTTATTTTTTAACTGGAATAGTTGTTACTGCTCCTGTTGGTTTAACTTTTTATGTTGCCATTCTTTTTATAAATTTTATTGATTCTAAGGTTAGAAATTTGATTCCTGAAAAATATCATTATGATAATTTGTTACCTATAGAAATACCTGGAATTGGTCTCATATTTGTATTTTTATTACTTACTTTTATAGGTTTTTTAACCGCAGGACTTATTGGAAGGTTTGTAATTAAATTAGGTGAAAGAATTATATCGCGGTTACCAATTATTAGATCGGTTTACGGAGCTTTAAAACAAATATTTGAAAGTGTTTTAGCATCATCGTCTAAATCATTTCGTGAAGTTGTTTTGGTTGAGTATCCCAGAAAAGGTATATGGGCTATAGGTTTTATTACTGGAGATACAAAGGGTGAAGTGAAGAATATTACTAAAGATGAAATGGTAAATGTTTTTTTGCCAACTACACCAAATCCAACTTCTGGTTTTTTATTATTTATTCCCAGTAAAGACCTTACCGTTTTAGAAATGAATGTTGAAGAAGGTATTAAAATGGTTATATCTGGTGGAATAATTACTCCTAAGTTTTTAAAAAATAAAAAAAATAAAAATTGATTTAAAAATATTTACAATAATAGAATGTATTATCAAGACCCAATAGGCTATTTTTATTTACGAGAACAAAAAAATAGAAATGAGCTATTATGCTTTCAAAAGCTTGTATTAGAAGATATGAAAATTATAGTAATAAAAATTTTTGGTAAATAAATTTAATTTATTATTAACCAGACTTAATTAAAGTAACGGCTTTGTCCTGATCAAACAGGTATAATAGTTGTTTTAATAAATCACCATTTTCTCCTGTAAGTCTAGGATTCTTATTTAAAATTAACTTTGCATCTTGATTTGCAATTTTAATTAAATGCTCATGTTGGCTTATATCTAAAACTTTAAACATTTGATCTCCAGATTGTTTAGTACCTAGAATTTCTCCTGCACCTCTTAGTTTTAAATCTTTTTCAGATATTATAAAACCATCATTTGTTTCCCTCATAACTGATAAACGATCTCTAGCTATATTACCAATTTTTTGATCGTATAAGAGTATGCATATAGATTCTTTTGTTCCTCTTCCTACTCTGCCTCTTAATTGATGAAGTTGTGCTAAACCAAACCTTTCAGCATGTTCTATAATTATTATAGTAGCATTAGGTATGTCAATTCCAACTTCAATGACAGTGGTGGCTACTAAAATAGGCTTATTTTGGTTTGCAAACTGCGATAAAGACTTCTCTTTCTCTTCTGGTGGCATTTGACCATGTAATAGCGCAACTTTATTTGGAAAATATTTTTCTAAATACTTAGCTCTCGTCTCAGCAGCAGCTAAATCTAATTTTTCAGAATCTTTCACTAGTGGACAAACCCAAAAAATTTGATTCTTTTTATTTATTGCTCTTGATACTGCATTAATAACCTCTTTTATTCTAGGGATACTAACACTTATTGTCTTAGTTACAGGTCTATTTTTAGGTTTAGAATATAAAATTGATATATCCATATCACCATAATCAGTTAAGACTAATGTTCTAGGTATGGGTGTTGCAGTCATTAGCATAAAATCAGTATTAGGAGATTTTTTAGACAGTTCGAGACGCTGATATACACCAAATCTAT
>DQLC01000108.1 GCA_015660425.1 Alphaproteobacteria bacterium | reverse complement strand
TAATGTTAAATCTTATTAAAATAAATACTTAAATATTTATTCGTTAGAATTTCATAAGTTAAACCTTGTTCTAATATAACGTTTTCCATTTTCTCCTATAGTTATTAATTCTTCTTTATTTTTTTTTAGAATATTCAATTATTTTATTTGACAATAATTCCATATTTTCAGCTTCAACAAATTCTCTGTAGTTTTCTTCATTTAGTATTGATTGATAAGTACTATACGATACAATTATTAGCTTTCCAATACACATATAATCAATCTATTTGTTAGGAAAAACTCTATTATTTATAAATTTCTTTATCATATATAGGATGAACCATTATTTTACAATAGTTTAAAATCATTTATTGTTTTTTTTTGATAAACTCATCTTAAGCCCCTACGCTAATAACGAGTTGTATTGAAAAAGTCTCAACTAATCCTCTTTTTTATTACCATAGCCGTATCCATATCCATAATTATAAGAATAACCATATTTATAAGTATAACTATAGTCATATCTAGAATTTGCACCGACAGCATTAATAACAATGCCAACATTTTTTATTCTCCCCTCTTTAATTAGCTCTTTAGGGTAATTTAATATCTCTTTTTCTGTATAATTAGATCTACTTATATATACTATAGCGTCAGTATAATCTGATATTAGTAGAGTATCAGTTACTAATAATGTTGGAGCTGTATCAACAATAATATAATCATATTCTTTTTTTGCTTGCGAAATAATTTTTTCAAAATTACCGTTGGATAATAATTGGGTAGGATTTGGCGGCATAATACCTGTTAATAAAGTATGATGACTTGGTAATTTCTCAAAGTTTGTTATAAGGCTTGATCTCCAATCGAAATTGGAGTTGAGTAAAAAACTTGTTAATCCTTTCCTTGTTTTATCAACTTCTAAGTATTTGTGCAATTGAGGATTTCGTAGATCTGCACCAATTAAAAGTACTTTATTGTCTAAACTAGCAAGCGCTAAAGACATATTAATAGCTACAAAACTCTTTCCTTCTCCTTTTACTGATGATGTTGATAATACAACCCTTCCATCTGTATTGCCGTTGTTTTGAGGTAATAAATAATTAACATTAGAGGTTAATATTCTAAATGATTCAGCCAAGACGTTACGATCTTTAGGATTTTGAAATATCTTTGATTCAGATTCATCTATCAATGGGATTTCACCAATAACAGAAGCTCCTATATTTAACTCCTCAATATCCTGTTTTACTTGAAGTTTAGTGTTGAATAAAAGAATTAAATAAATAATACCAAAGGGAAGTAAAACACCAATTAATAATGCTGCAAGAAAAATAATCTGTTTTTTTGGGGATATTGGAACATCAGTAGATAAGGCATATTCTATAACTTTTATTGTTGGCTCTGTAACGGCAAAACTAACCTCAGCTTCTTCTCTTTTTTGAAGCAAAAATAAATATAAACTTTCTTTTATAACCTGATTACGTTCAATAGCGCGTAAAATCTTCTCCTTTTCTGGCAGATTAGATACATCTTGGTTTAATTTTCTGCTTTGTAATGTTAACTGTCTTTTTGTTTGCTTAAGTTGGGTTAAATAATTGCTTACTGTACGTATAATATTTGCACGATTATCACTTATTGCTCTATCTAATTGCATTACAGAAGGATTATTTAACCCAGCACTTATAATTAAATTTTTACGCTCAAGTATTATGGCATTAAAATCCGTAATCAGGAAATTTATTTTACTATTATTAATTCCGATATTAGCAGGCAATAAATCATAATTGTTATTATTAAATGATTCATCTAATAACTTAGCTATAGCAATTTGATTTTCTAAATCCAATAATTGTTGATTTGACTTTGAGCTTAATTCTAAACTAAGGGATGAATTGGCAGTAATATCAATCAGATTATTCTGAAGTTTATAGAGTTGTTTCTCTATTTCAATAGAATCAAGTTCATTGGATAGGAGTATATAACGTTCATTAACAAAATCAATCGTACGTTTATGTATCATTTGTCTATCCGATACCCCATCTTGGTTAAAAACATCTATAATTGCGTTTAATGTAATTTCAGAATATGCTGCATTCTCATTATTCATTTCCAGTAATATAATATCACTTTCTTTCCCAACCATTGATAGTGATAGTTCTTTTTTTAATTGACCAATCGTATTTTTTGTATTAGAAAAAATTACCCTATAACTCTTCTCATTACTTGATAAAGCATTCGTTTTATCCCAGCGTATATTAAAAGGTAAATCATGCGAGATTGTATAAGTAGTATAAGTATTAAAAAGATAAGTTGTATCCTTATTAATATCATTGATCTCAACACCTTCATTATTAAAATTAATCTCAAATACTAATTCTTTAATAATACTGTCATTCGATATTAGTTGTTCAAAATTAAAAGGTAAATGAACTGCACGTGCTGACTTAATATTTCCAATAGCGTAAAAGCTAGTAGTTAAGTTTTCCTTTTCAACGACCTTACTTAGTATAGTGTAAGATGATAATAATTCGATTTCATTTTCAAGATTTATTTTATTATTACTAAACAGATCGCTTGCTGAAGGTAATTCTAAGGAAGCCTCTTTTTTATCTAATATCTTTATTTTTGCACTTGTATTATAAATAGTATGTGAATACCTTAAGTAAAAAAAAGAAATGATTAAACATAAAATTATAGAAAAAACAAACCAACGCCAAAAAAACAGATATTTAAATAGCTCTTGTTTTAAATCATATTTATCTTCTATATTTTCTTGATTATAATTATCGTTTAGCATTATTTTTTTATTTATTTATGATAAGAAGTGTGATGCTTAATAATATAGAGGATATTGATGCAATAGATTGCGGATTTCCTATAAAGCCTGCACTTTTTATTCGATTATAATTAGGATTAACAATAATAACATCATTATTCCTAATATAATAAGCTGAGTTATCTAAAATATCTTTTGATGTAATATCTAATTTTTTTACAGATCGAATTCCGTTTATTTCTCTAATTAATGTAATATTTTTCCGTTTTCCATCTATTGTTAAATCACCCGCATAGCCTAAGGCTTGTAATAAAGTAAGATTTTTTTCTAGAAAAGTAAATGTTCCTGGATTAGAAACTTCTCCTAGTACAGTAAATTTTCCATTTAACAAACGTATCGATACTGTAGGACTCACAAGATGCGCACCGTCTAACAATAGTTTAGCAATTTTTTTTTCTAATTCTAAAATGGTTCCTTTCACATCCAGTGTTCCTAGTACAGGAAAATTAATAGTATAATCAGACGAAACAAGATAGCCTTCAAGTTGCAATAAATTAATATTAGTTGCTGTATTTATATTTTGAGAAATTCTATTATAAATAATTGTGGCTTCTGGTATTATACTATGGATTTCTATCCGTAATATATCATCCATCTGAATTGTATACGGTATTTTTTGTTTGCTTATATCAGTATTGTTATAGTTATCTACTCCATTTAGGTAGGTTATGTGCCTTTTTGATGTGCAGGAACTTATCATTAAAAAACTAACAATAATAAACATTGATTTTCTCATAATCTCTAAATTTTTTTTGCAAATATACGATTTAACAATAGAAAAGATGTTGTGTTGTTCCTATAATAAATTTCTCTTTGGAAAATTTTGATTTTCTGCTTGAAATAATTCAAAACTAATTTGCATTATAATTCTAGAGTCAAAGACACTAATAATTTCAATAAGAATATTAATCTATATTATTTAGGGCCAAAAGAAGAGTTAGAATTAAGTGAGACTAAGAATATTACTTAGTAGGCAAAAAACGAGACTACAGTCCGTAGTCTTTAAAAAT
>DQLC01000080.1 GCA_015660425.1 Alphaproteobacteria bacterium | reverse complement strand
TTTTACACCAATCTTATGGGGTTTATCTAAGCAAATAGATCGTTTGCCTTGGATAGGACAGGTTGATCATGCTTTAGTTTGGGTCGCAATTATTTCTGCTTTAGGTGGAACTATAGTACTAGCTGCTGTAGGAATAAAATTACCTGGTATTGAGTATGATATTCAAAAAGAGGAAGCTGGTTATAGAAAAGAATTAGTCCTTGGGGAAGATGATCCTATAAGAGCTGCCCCAGCCACAATAGGTCAATTGTATAATAGAGTTAGGGGAATTCATTATAAATCTTATTTTCATTATTTATATTTTAACACAGTTAAGTGGAGCTACTTTCAAGGTATGGTAATAGTTCCTTATTTAGCGTTAGCTCCAACAATTGTAACTGGAGCTATTACATTAGGTTTTGTTCAACAAATTACCAGGGCCTTTGGTAGAGTAGAGAGTTCATTACAATATTTGGTTAAAAGCTGGTCTACTATAGTTGAGTTTATTTCTGTATGGAAAAGACTTACAGAATTTGAAAGTAAATTAAAAGTAGCTGATATTAGTACTCAAAAAATTACTTAAATAAATGGACTTAATATTTAAGCTATTTAATGTACTATTTCCTGTGTTTTTGACGATAGCAATAGGTTATTGGTATGGAAAAAAGGATCCTAAATTTGATACAAAATTTATAACTACTTTTTCAGGAACTTTGGGCATGCCATGCATAATATTTTATTCACTTACTGCTTCTAATTTAGATTTTCAAGTTTTTCTAAAATTTTCATATTATATAATTATTTATGTTGGAATATTTTCTATAATTGGAATTATTGTTCTTAAATTTTTAAACAGGGACGCTGTACGATTACTACCACCTTTAATTCTTCCAAATACTGGAAATATGGGAATACCGATTTGTTTGTTTGCTTATGGAAATTCTGGTCTTGCAATAGCTACATCAATTACATCTATCATTCTAGTTCTTCATTTTAGTTTAAATATTTTATTATCGAGTAAAAAATTTTCTATAGAACCACTAATCAAATGTGTTCCTGTGTATGCTTTGCTTTTTTCATTAATTTTTGTTTATTTTAAAATTCCGGCTCCTAAATTTTTAGAAAATGCTACTTTTTTAATAGGGTACTCTACAATTTTTCTAGTTCTAATGTCCGTAGGTATAGCTTTATCCAAAATAAAAGTTTTTAATTTTAAAGAAGCTTTAATTTATTCCTTTATTAGATTAATCATTGGGCCATTAATTGGATTTTATTTTGTTCATTTCTTTAATCTTTCAGGTGTAGAAGCGGGTGTAATGTTTATTCAAGCATCAATGCCATCAGCTGTACTAACATATTTAATTGCAAAAATGTATTCAACCAAAAGTGTATATAATAACATTGCAGAAACTGTTGCATTATCTACTTTTTTATCATTTTTTACATTGCCAATTGTTGTATTTATATCTCTTAAATATTTTATATAAAATTAAGTGAAAGCTATTATTTTAAATTTATTGGCCTGGGTATTCCTCCCATTCATGGATGGAATAGCTAAGTACTTAAGTGCTGACATGCCCGTACTTCAAATAACATGGGCTAGATATTTTTTTACTGTAGCTTTTACACTTCCAATAATGTTTTTATTTTTTAATAAACAGTTAACTTGGACTGAAAAACCAAAACTTCAAATTATTAGGGGAGTTATTTTATTATGTGCTAATATTTGTTTTTTTTATTCTATTTCAGTTATCTCTTTAGCTAAGGCTTTAACTTTAGCTTTTATTGCACCATTGATTGTTACTGCATTATCTCCAGTCATTTTAGGAGAAAGGGTAGGTGTCAGAAGATGGACTGCTGTTATTATTGGATTCATAGGATCCTTAGTTGTTATTAGACCAGGTTTTGTTGAATTAAATTTAGCTAGTTTTGCAGCTTTAGGAACTGGAGTGATGTATGGATTTTATTTGCTTATTACTCGCAAATTAAGCACTTCTGACAACCCTCTATTAACTCTTTTACTAACTGGTTTAACAGGAGCTGTAATTATTTCTTTCGCAATGCCATTTGTTTGGGTTCAACCGACTCTTAACCAATGGTATTTAATGGCCTCTATAGGCATTTTCGCTATAATAGGACACTTATTCTTAATACTTTCATTAAAATACGCTGATGCCTCAAAATTAGCTCCTTTTAGTTATTTTGAAATTATTACAAACATAATAATTGGCTATTATTTCTTTACTAACTTTCCTGATAATTGGACTTTTCTAGGCTTGTTCATAATCGTTTGTTCTGGAATTTATATTTCTAGAAGAGAACGTATTGTTTCTACCAATTAAGCTATATTAATGTATTGCTTTAATATAACTATTTAAATCATTGTAATTATTAAATAAATCTAATAACCTAAAGTATTTTATTAAGTATCACTTTATAGAAGGATAAAAAAAATAAAAATTAAGAGATGAATAAATATGTAAAAAAGCTAATAAAATAGCGGTTAATTTAAGCAATAAAGAATAAGAAATAAAAATAAGCATAATTACGTATTGAAAGAATAACAAATCGACAAATATCAGTAAAATATAGTGTTTTTAAGACTTAAAAAAAGCGTTGATATAGTTAGATTCTAGAGGCTTGCACAAAACGAATATAGCCTTTAAAGGCCCATAGAAGGGGTTAATTTAACGATATACTCATACATAGCACAACTGAAGGGTGAATATAAAAAAATCAATAGAATAGGGGATCAATTAAGCTAAAACGTAAGTATTGCTAGCTTTTAGAGCGAAAAACCTTCCTTTTTTAGGAGCTTTTTCTTGGTTTTTGTCCCACCAGGACTTGAAAAACCACCCAAGGTGCCATCAGACCTGATGACTCTATGACAGGGTACTTTAGGGGCATATGGGTTCTTAGCGCAGGCATTAGCTACTGCTCGGGCTGCTTTAGGCGTATTTATGCCTATAGCGACCTGTTTATAGGTTTTTACCTTACCTTTTGGTATGGTTTTAAGGTATTTCCACACTTTTATCTGAAATTTAGTTCCCTTCATCATTGTCCGATTTAACTGAAACGAAACTATACAATTTTTTAATTTTTGTGCTTGCAGCTTTTGTTAATATACCAGGATATATAGCATGTATTAATGCCTGTACACCTCCATATATCATGGATATTCCAACGCAAGTAGCGAACTTAAAATGTTGAATATATGTTTCGTTTGTTAAATCTAAATGTTCTTTAGAATCTTT
>DQLC01000043.1 GCA_015660425.1 Alphaproteobacteria bacterium | reverse complement strand
CAGATTAATAACTGTAAGTAATTCATCTATATTTGTCTTATTTAATGCAGATACTTCAACTGCAACAACTTCTCCACCTACGTCTTCAGTAATTATATTGTGTTGTAAAAGATCCTGTTTAACCTTTAACGGATTAGCCCCAGGAATATCAATCTTGTTTATAGCTAATACTATAGGTGCTTTCGCAGCTAAAGCATGCTGAACAGCTTCAATAGTTTGAGGCATTACAGAATCATCAGCTGCTACAACTAATACTACTATATCCGTTATATTTGCTCCACGTGCTCTCATCGCACTAAATGCTGCATGTCCAGGTGTATCTATGAAAGTAATAGTCTGTCCTTGTTTCGTCACAACTTGATAAGCTCCGATATGCTGAGTAATTCCTCCAGATTCTTTACTTACAATATCGGTAGATCTAATTGCATCTAATAGTGAAGTTTTTCCATGATCGACATGACCCATAACAGTAACTACTGGAGATCTTTTTTCCCCAGTAGAATTATCTTTAATTGATTCTAAGCCTATTTCAACATCTGCATCAGAGACTCTCTTTACTGTATGTCCAAATTCCATTACAACAAGCTCAGCAGTATCCCCATCTATAGTTTGGTTCGTAGTGACTAATACGCCATTTTTCATAAGAGACTTAATCACTTCTCCACTTCTAATTGCCATTCTAATTGCTAAATCTTGAACAGTAATTACTTCAGGAATAACTACTTCCCTTATAATTTTTTTTGTTGCCTCTGATCCACCACCGCTAGCACTCATTCTTTTTTCACGTTCTCGTGCTCGCCTTACAGAAGCAAGAGAACGTTGACGCTCTTCATCTTCAAATGCCTGATTAATACTTAATTTTTTTTGCCTTCTTTTTCCAAAATCTCTTCCTAAAGATAATTGTTTTTTAGCATTTTTTTTCTTTTCTTCTGCTTCATCTTCTTTTCTTAAACGAATTGATTTATCACTATCGGATTCTTTTAAAGGAGCAGGAATGTCTACAACTTTTTCGTTTTCATTTTTTACATTAGTATCTATATTATTTTCTTTTTCTTTTACTTCTTTTTTTAATTTAGTTTTATTTTCTACTTCATTATTTATGATTTCTTCTTTCGTTTTTATAGAATTGTTTAAAGCTTTTAGCCTAGCTTCTTTCTCCAAATTAGATAAGCCTACATCATTATTATCTATAACAGGCTTGTGTTCAGCCTTGCCGATTTCAAAGGCTTTATAAGTTCTAACTTTCTTAACTTCTACTGACACTGATTTGGTTCTTCCATGAGAAAAAGATTGCCTTACAGTTCCTCCTCCAATTGTTTTTTTTAATTCAAGTCTTGGAGAAGAAAAACCTAACGTTTTTGAAGTATTAGTACTTTGCTCTTCTTCTTTTTTAGTATCTGGTTTTTTATCAACCATAAATTTAACCTTTAATTATTAATTTAATTGAAATCTCATTAACTTATAAAAATCTGACTTTAACGTAGCAGATAAATCACTTGTAATTAGTGCCGCACATAAAACATTTTTATAACCTATTGCCTTACCTATTTCCACCCTAGAAAAACTTTTATTTAATAAAATTTTACGATCATCCATAATTTTTACAAAAGTATTATTTAATTTATTATCTTCTTTAGCTATTAAAATTACATCAACATTATTATTTTTTAAACCTTTTACTACTTTATCATAACCTATTTCTAATAAACCTGCTTTTTTACTTAAGCCTATTAGGTTTAATACTTTTAATTTTAAATTACTTTCAATACTTGCAATAAAGGAGCCTTGTATTTTAAGTTTCTTTTTAAAAATTTTATCAAATACTTGGTTTCTTATAGCTGTTTCTATATCACACCTAGAAGAATTACACCATATTCCTTTTTCATTTAACTTAGCATTAACATCACACACTAAATAACCATTCATTTCTCTAAATAATAACATTCTTTTAATATAGAGAATGTTTCCTGTTAAAGAACAAGACAGTTTATGTGTTGCATGCATAAAAAATTCATTTCTAAAATTATTATTTTTATTCTTTATCCTCTTCTATATTTTTGTCTTTATCTTCTTCAAACCAAGAAGCTCTGGCTCTCATAATAATCTCACCTGCCTCCTTAGTTGATAATTGTATATCTTCTATTATTTCTTTTAACTCATCACTAGCTAAATCTGCCAAATCATTAACATTTTTAATATTGGCATTTCCAAGTTTTACAACCATAGCTGGGGTTAACCCTTCGAATGTAGATAATTCTTCACTAATGCCCATTTTATCTATATCTTTTTTAAGCCCTTCATCTGCCTCCTTTAAACTCGATAAAGCTCTCTCTCTTAATTCTTCAACAACTTTTTCATCAAAACCCTCAATTTCAACTAAATCATTGATAGGTACATAAGCAACTGCTTCTAAAGATGTAAAGCCTTCTGTAACTAACACTTGCGCGATAACCTCGTCTACATTTAATCTATCAATAAACAATTGAGAAATATTTTTCATCTCTTTTTGCCTTCTGTCAGATTCAGAACCTTCAGTTAAAATATCTATATCCCATCCCGTTAACTGACACGCAAGCCTAACATTTTGTCCTCTTCTACCAATTGCTAAACTTAACTGATCATCTGGAACAATTATTTCAACCTTTTTTTCTTCTTCATCTAAAACTACTTTTGTTACCTCCGCAGGTGCTAAAGCATTAACTAAATATGTAGGCACATCTTCTGAGTATGGAATAATATCAATTTTTTCATTCTGCAGCTCTGCTACTACTGCCTGCACTCTACTTCCTCGCATTCCTACACAAGCTCCTACAGGATCTATAGAATTATCTTTAGATAAAACAGAAATTTTAGCTCTACTTCCAGGGTCCCTTGCTACAGCAATCACTTGAATAATGCCCTCATATATTTCTGGCACCTCCTGAGTAAAAAGCTTAGTCATAAATTCATTAGATGTTCTAGATAAATATATTTGAGGACCACGCTGCTCTTTTTTTACCTCAGATATGTATGATCTTATCCTATCTCCTGGTCTAAATGTTTCCCTAGGAATTACATCATCTCTTCTAATAAAAGCTTCTCCTCTTCCTAAATCCACAATTACATTACCATATTCAATTCTTTTTACTAAGCCATTAACTACTTCACCAACTCTATCCTTAAATTCTTCATACTGTTTCTCACGTTCAGCATCTCTTACTTTCTGCACAATAACTTGTTTTGCAGTCTGTGCAGCAACTCTTCCTAATTCTATTGGTGGCAAAGGATCATAAAAATAGTCTCCAATTCTAGCAGAAACATCTCTTTTTTG
>DQLC01000048.1 GCA_015660425.1 Alphaproteobacteria bacterium | reverse complement strand
GCTGAAACATCATAGTTACCAAAACTATTTGACCACCTTAAAGCTATTTCTGGCGTCCATTGGCTTCCACCTTCAAATTTAGTGCTTCCTTTTGAAAACTCAGGATCAAGCCTTATGCGACCTTTTTTCCCTGGTGAAGTTCTTTCACGAAAATAAGGAAGTATAAAAAATTCATAATACCCACTATCCCTAATTAAAGTTAAATTTATTAATGGTTGACCTAACTTTGTTTTAAATAAAGGATCATCTACTGCATCAAACTGGTTAATAATATCTACTAAATTTTTTGATTCTGTAACTCCCCAAAATACTTGTCCTATCCCTATAGATGATTCCCAATCTTCTCCATACCATGAATAAATTCCTTCTCGAATATCTATATGTGATCTATTACTATCTTGGCTATCTAAACGGATAAAAGGTCTAAATACTAGATTCCCACCCTCAGTCCATTCAGAGTAAATTTCAGGTTCAAAAGCAATAGAATAGTTGTTATGTTTCTGTCCTTCATAAAGAGGTGACTCAGGAAACAGCCATGCCCCCATTGTTATTTCAGCCTTATATTCCGTAAAACTAGGCTCTAAATTAGCATAACTTAGGACTGGAGCTGTTAAAGTTAATAAAAACGATAAAACAACTAAATACATTAACGCACACGTTTAAGTGTCTGACGATTAAAATCTGAGTCTTTTAAGCCAGTTTGATATTCGGTTTCACTAATAGCTATATCTGTTTCTTTGCTAGTATTATGATTGACCATTTTAAGAGTATGGGCGTTCCAAAACTTTCCCAAGTATTGTTTATAATCTGAAAGCACAAGTGTTTTTAATAACTTATCTTTACGATCATAATAATCTATTTTTCTAGCTCTATGCTCACTTATATCAACCCAAGATACTCTTCTTGTATAACCAGAAGATTTATCTTCCGGATAACTTTCAGAAACATAACACATTTCTTGCTCATCTCCTGGACAAGGAACATCCTCTATCCATTTATACGTATATTTTTCTACCTCTTGGCTAGATAAGTCTTCATAAGCGAATTCTGAACCAACAAAAGCGCCAGATTTATTATCTGAACTAATCCTTTTTACTCTTTTTAAAGCCGGTAAATATAACCATTGATCATCAGGTCCTGACTTATGCGTAAAAGTTAAGATCGCTGTACCCTTAACATCCTTTGGATGATGAAAAATAAATATAGACTTATCTCCATCATTTTCCATTTCTAGCGTCTTAGAGGAAAACGTTCTAATACTCTCTTCCCCTTGAGCGTTTCTAAGAGTCATTTGACTTTTAGATACCGTATCCCTAAAACCCTCTCCTGTTAAATCCGCTTCAACTGCTAATCTAAGACCTTTCTCTTCAGAAGTCTCTGCTAATGCTGAAGAAATATTCCAAATTGAAATAATTACTATGGATACTACTAATTTAATAAATATTTTCATTCGAATTAATCCTTTACTTTATTTAGATTATTTTTAAAATTTTCTAATTTTATTAACAAAGGTGGTAAAAATAAAAAATCTGCTAACAATGCAAAAGCAATAGTAATCATGGATAATTGTGCTAAGTCTGAATTTACTCTAAAGCCAGAACTCGCCAAAATCATAAAACCTCCTATCAACGCACAGGAAGTAACAAATAGTGCAAACCCAACAGTAGAAAATGCATAACGAGTAGCATCCTCTGGTGACTTATTTAATTCTTTCCTAGCCCTTAAATATTTACTTAAAAAATGAACAGTATCATCTACTACTATCCCTAATGTCATAGCACCAACTACAGCTATAGCTATCCCAACTTCTCCTACTAAATACCCCCACAGCCCAAAAGCCATAGCAGCAGGAAAAAGATTTGGTATTAAACTTAACAACCCAATTGGCAAACTTTTTAATGCAAAAATTAATATGAAAGAGATAATTACTAATGCCATAAATGAACCAAACAGCATAGAATGAATATTACGCTCAGATAAATGGGCAAAAATAACAGACAGCCCAGAACCAATAGTTTTAAATTCTGGAATATTATCTGCTAACCAAACCTGTGCTTTCTCATCTAGCTCTCGTATATGTGCAGAAGAAGCATGCGTAACCGCTACCGTCATGCGAGTCGCAGACTTAGATACATTAATACTACTATTTAAATCTAATCCAAATGGAACTGACAGCTCATATAACAATAAGTATTGTGCTGCTAATTCTTGTGATTCAGGGATTTTATAAAAAGATTCTTGATCTCCATTCATAGCTTTATTTAATCTTTTAATAGTATCCGATATTACACTGACATGATTTACACCTTCTTGTGTTCTATACCAATCAGCAAATTTATCTAAATTAGCAAGATACTCAGGATTATTAATTCCTCCTTCAACACCTGCGGGAACAGAGTATTCTATTGCATTTAAACCAGTCAAATTATCTTCTAAGAAATCAGAATGCGATCTAATATCAAACTGTTCACCAAAATATGTAGTCCAAGTATCATCCAATTTTATTTGACTTATACCTATTAACAAACCAACAATTACAACACTCGAGATTGATAACAAAAATTTCTGTTTTTCTATTACAAAATCAGAAAGTCTTTCCATCATTCTTTGAGAAAAATATGTTTTCTTTGGTTTAACTTTAGCAGGTAATATTGCCAAAAGAGAAGGCAAGACTACAGAAGCATTAACAAAAGCAATTAAATTTCCAGCGGCTAACATATAGCCTAACTCTCTAAAAGGCGGAGAATCTGAAAAATGCATAGATAAGAACCCTACGGCTGTTGTGGCAGAAGTTATAAACACTGGCTTTAAATTAACTCTCATAGACTCAATAATAGCTTCTTTTTTTTCTACACCTGCTCTCATTTGCAGTCTCTGTGTATTAATAATATGAACACAATGAGCAATACTTAAAATAAGTAACATTAAAGGAGCATTCGACGTTACCGCATTAATTATAACTCCCATATAACCAGCTGCCCCCATCATTCCGATAACTGCTAATATTGCAATTAATGCAGTTAAAAAGGCTGCTGTAACTGCTCGCAAAGCTATGCCAGCAATAATAAATATTACAAGAAGAGTTAAAGGAAGCAGAGTTCCAATATCGCTCATAGAAACCTCTGTAAATGCTAGTGTTAAGGGCACCCCTCCAGAAACATATAAATCAATATTTGGCCATTTCTCTGCAAACCTTGCTTGTTCATCACGAATATATTTCATAATTTCTATAGTGGCTCCACCACTTGCTATAGGGTCTTCTGGCATTATTATATTAATATTTATACCAGTAACCATTCCATCAGAATCAACTAATAAATTTCTAATTAATGGCTCATCAAGGGCAACCAAACGCGCATTATTTACTATTTCAGTTGTAATTTCTCCATCTTCTACAAGATTGCTAATAACAACATCGTCACCATCAGACCTAGTCCATTGAAAATTACTAATAGAATCCACACGGCTCGAAAAAGGGGTTTGCCATAACCTTTCTGTCATCTCCCTAACAGCCGCTAACGAATTTGAACTAAAGACATTTTTATCTTTAGGAGCTAAAACTAAATAAACATTATCGTCTCTTGAGTATGTTCTTTCTAACGTTTCTAATGCCAGTAATTGAGGATTATCTTTTGAAAAAAAAATTCTATTATCTGGATTCAAACTTAATCCTGACAAACCACCCATACAGAAGACCGTAAATAATAAGCCTACTAACAAAGCTAGCCACTTTCTTTTTACTATTAATTCACCATAAGCCCTAGCTGTCATTTGATAACCCTCCGGAAACATTTTATTATGTGTTTAATTACTATATTTATAAATAGTATAAGATTTTTATATATATGATATTTTAATAAAGGTCTAATAATAAAGGTCTAATATTAGACTAGTTATTACAAAACGGGAACTTTAATGAAAAAAAATAAAAAGGCAGATTGGTGGGAACAAGCTGTATTTTATTTAAGTAATAATGATCCAATTATGAAAAATATTATTAATAACCATAATGAAGATTATTTACAATCAAGAGATGATCCTTTTAATGCTCTTTGCAGAACCATTATTGGACAACAAATATCTGTTAAAGCTGCCGCTAGCATATGGAATAAATTTGCAACAGGCACAAAAAATATAAACCCAAAAAACGTAATAAAATATGGTAATAACAATATACGAAAATGTGGAATCTCTAATAAAAAAGTAGAGTATATAATAGGTTTATCTAATTTTTTTATTAAAAACCCAGATTCAGTTAATTTATGGAAAAAAATGGACGATAAAAGTATTATAAAAGAATTATGTCAATTAAAAGGAATTGGACCTTGGAGTGCAGAAATATTTTTAATGTTTTGTTTACTTAGGCCAGATGTACTTCCTTTAGGTGATCTTGGACTCAGAAGAGCTGTTGGAAAAAATTACTTGAATACTTTTGACCCTACTTATGAAGAGGTTGAAAAAGTTGCTAAAAAATGGATCCCCTATAGATCAGCGGCAACCTGGTTTCTATGGAAATCTATAGACCCTATACCAGTCGCATATTAATCTTATTAATTTTTTTTAAAGGTTGCATTATTAAATCAACCATCCCATTTAAAACTGATTTAGCTACTTTTTTATCAGAGAGTGTAGCTATTAATCTTATCTGATTTACAATATATTCAGTATAAATACTTGGTTTAATATCTTTATTTAATACTCCTACATCTATCGCTTTTATAATACTTTCCCTTAACGTAATAACTAATTCTTTATTTTTTTTCGCAATAAATTTTTTGCATTTAAGTGTTAAATTTTTCGAAGGAAATAATACTTCTTGAGTAAACATACATGAACTGCCAGTTGTATCTTCAAAATGATAATTTATCAAAAAATTAAAAACAGATTCTAAATTTTCTATAAAATTCTCCGAGCCAAACATATATTGGCCAACAGGCTCCACTCTTTCATTAAAATACAATTCTAAAGCAGCTAGCTGTAAGCCATCCTCTCCTCCATATTCTCTATATACACTAGGTTTTGATTCACCTATTCTTCTACATATCTCATTTAAAGAGATATTTTCCATACCTTCTTTCCAATAATTTTCCATAGCAATTTTATTTGCCTGATCTTTATTAAAAGTTTTAGGCCTGCCTTTTTTAATTATTTTATTCATTAATTACCAATCAGTATTTTTATTCTTTACAAATACACACTATATTTATACTAATCAGTATATAAATATATTTATACAATTGCAAGTAGTCAATGATTCCCCTTTTAGAGTAAAATTAGGACAATCTCTCTGACTAATTGTGATAAAGTAAAAAAAAGATAAATAGCCATTAAAATAGGTACTATAATTAAATTTTATATTATGTTAGATACTAACTAATTTAATTTCAATAGGGATGAAGATCTAAATGCTAAATTCTAAAAATCTATTTAATAAAATTATTAAGGTGTTTTTTATATTAATTGTATGTACATCATTCTATAAAAAACATGCCTTTTCTCAGGGAGCTGCTTCTGTAGAAGTCGATGAAGTAATTTTAGAAACTTTAAATCAGTCCATTCCGGTTATAGGACGAATCATTTCATTAAAGGAAGCAAAAGTTCCAGCGGTCGTTGTAGGAAAAGTTGATAAGGTATTAGTCGAGGCAGGAGACAAAGTTAAAAAAGGACAAGTTTTAGCTCTAATTGATATTGAACGTTATAAATGGTTAGCTGAAATTGCTTCAGCTAATGTAAGTGCCGCTAGAGCAGAACTAAAAAGCTCTAAGGCAGAAACAAATGTTAACTTATTAGAATTAAACCGCATGGAGAATTTAAAAACATCCTCAGCTTTTAATGTTGCAAAATATGAAAAACTTCAAAGCTTACAAAACTCCTTACTAGCTAAAGAAGAAATTTCTGAGGCCAAGCTTCAATCAATTATTCAAGAAGAAAAACTTGCTGGGTTAAACCTTAAAAGAGCAACAGTTAAAGCTCCATTTGATGGAATAATTGAACACAAGATGATTGAATTAGGAGAGGCTGTTGGGTTAAGCTTCACTCTTTTTAACCTTGTAAGTGAAACATTACTAGAAATTGAGGCAGATGTACCATCTAATCGAGCTAGAATATTAGAACAAAACAATACTATAAAAGTTTCTACTACAGATAATATAGCTTTTTCTTCTATAGTGAGAGCAATAGGTGTAAGAGAAAATTCAAATTCTAGAACTATTCCTATTCACTTAAAATTTGATAGCAGTGACATTTCTAGAAAATTATTTGTAGGGGAAAATGTTAATATTTCTATACCTATTGGACCCGGCTTACAAGCACCCACAGTTCACAAAGATGCTATTTTAAAAAGAGAAGGAATGTCATTAGTATATATTGTAAAAGAAGAAACTGCTCAGATAAAACCTGTAAGATTGGGTGATGGTGTTGGAAATAGATTTATAGTGTTAGAGGGGCTTGAGGTTGGAGACATTGCCGTAGTTAAGGGTAATGAAAGATTAAGACCTGGGCAAAAAGTAGCTCCACTTCCAAAAAATAACGGCAACAAAAGTGAGGAAGAATAATGGATATTATTCGCGCCTCTATAGAAAGACCCATAGCTGTAGTAGCGGCAATTTTTATGACTATTGTATTAGGCTTTATAGCATTAGAACGCATACCTATTCAACTTGCTCCAGATGTAAATAAACCCGTAATTACCGTATCCACTTATTGGTATGGAGCATCCCCCTACGAAATAGAAAGAGAAATAGTTAACAGACAAGAAGAAGTTTTAAAGGGAATAGAAGGATCTAAAAGATTAACTGCAAAGGCACAAGAAGGACGTGCTGAAGTTACCATTGAATTTGATACAGATATAAATATGGATAGAGCTTTATTGCTAGTCTCTAATAGATTAAATCAAATTGAAGGATATCCTGAAGACGCGGGAGAACCAAGTCTTGATACGGCAGGCCTAGATGATAATGCAATTGCCTGGTTTATTCTAAGTAAAACTGAAGGAAATGATACGGATATTGCTGCTTATGGTGATATTGTTGAAGATGTTATTCAAGACCGAATAGAACGAGTCCCTGGAGTTGCTAGAACAACAGTTTATGGAGGAAGCAAGACTGAGCTTAGAGTTACAATAGATCCAGAGCGTATGGCTTATTATGGGCTGACAGTTCCTCAAATAGCTCTTGCTCTTCAAAGAGCGAACGCTTCTATTTCTGCAGGAGATGTTGAAGAAGGTAAAAGACGATATATAGTTAGAGCAGAAGGTGAATTTCAAACACCTGATCAAGTTAAAAATGTAGTTTTAATAAGTGAAAATAATAACAATGGTAACTTTGGTAGAGTTACTATTAATGATATAGGAACAGTAGAATTTTCACATAAAGAGCCAACTTCTAATATTAGATTTCTAGGATATTCTTCTTTAGCTATTAATGCAGTCAGACAATCTGGGAGCAATGTCATAGAAATTATGGCTGGAGTTAGAGAAGCTGTAAAAGAATTAAACGAAAATACCTTGCCAGATTTAGGATTAAAGCTTGAGCAAGTTTATGACGAAACTATATATATCGATTCTGCTATAGATTTAGTAAGACAAAATATATGGATTGGTGGATCTTTAGCTATATTCATCCTTATCTTATTCTTACGATCATGGAGAGCTACTGTTATTATAGGGCTTTCAATACCTATTTCAGTAGTTGCAGCATTTGTTGCAATGGCAGCTTTAGGAAGGTCTATTAATGTAATTTCATTAGCAGGTATAGCGTTTGCTGTAGGTATGGTTGTAGACGCCGCAATAGTCGTTCTAGAAAACATTTATAGACATAGAGAAAATGGAAAAGAGGCATCGGATGCAGCATACTCTGGTGCAAAGCAGGTTTGGCCAGCTGTTATGGTATCTGCCCTAACTACTGTATTAGTTTTTGTACCAATTTTAATAATGCAATTAGAAGCGGGACAGTTATTTAGAGATATTGCAGTAGCTATTTCTGTAGCTGTAACTATGAGTCTTTTAGTTTCTGTGACAGTTTTACCTGCATTGGCAAAATGGCTTCTTACGGGAGTAGAATCAAAAAAAATCAATATTTTTATTTTAGATAACTTTGCTCGCCTATTTGTTAAATGTACTATTGGTTATGTAAAATTAATCACTAAATCTAGAATTGCCTCTTTATTAATAGCTGGCATAGTTGCCACAGGAACTCTTACTCTTTCATACTCCATGCTACCAAAACTTGAATATTTACCAGAAGGAAATAGAAATTTAATATTTGGGATAATGCTTCCACCTCCAGGATACAACCTAGAAACTTTAACAGAAATTGCTGAAAGAGTAGAAACACGTGTTAAAAGTTTATGGGCGTCTGAAACTGGGCCTGAATCAGAAATTGGTCAGCCTCCAAAAATTAAAAATTACTTTTTTGTTGCTGGCGCCGGAGGAAGAACATTATTTGGTGCAAGTGCAATACAAGATACACGTGTGAGAGAACTTATTCCTGTCTTAACACGTTCTCTGTTTGGAGAACCTGGCACATTTGGGTTCTTTACCCAGCCTAGTCTATTCCAAAGAGGATTCGGAGGAGGAAGATCTATAGATTTAGATATTACAGGTCCTGATTTAGAAAAAGTGGTTAATGTCGCACAACAAGCCGCTGGACTAGTTGGCAAAATATTTCCTAGAAATGAAGGAAATCAAATGCGTCCTATTCCAGGTTTAGTTTTAGGAGCTCCAGAAATTCAAGTTCAACCTAATAGAGTTAAGCTTGCTGATAACAATATAACTGCACAATCTCTAGCTTTAAGTGTAGATGCATTTAATTCAGGAATAAGAATAGCAGAAATTACAGTAGATTCGAAAAGAATGGACTTAACATTAAGGGGAAAAATAAATGCTATTACTGAAACCCAAGGTATTGCAAATATTCCAATTGTAACCCCAAGTGGAAAAATACTTCCTATCTCTTCACTAGCTGACATAGTTATGACATCTGGGCCAACAGAAATAAGGCATATAGAAAGAGAGAGAACGATTACCTTACAAATTAAACCTATTGATAAAATTCCTCTTGAAGCTGCAATAGATATGATTAAAGAAAATGTAATCTTGCCATTAGAAACAAATGGACTACCTACAGGCGTAAATTTAAACCTTTCAGGAACTGCTGATGAATTAACCAGCACTTGGAATGCCATGGTAATAAATTTAATAGTAGCTATCTGTATGGTTTATTTATTAATGGCTATATTATTTGAAAGCTTTGTCTATCCTTTAGTTATAATGTTATCTGTTCCACCAGCCGCTGCTGGAGGAGTTCTGGGATTATGGGTGCTTAACTTAAATACTCTACAACCTTTAGATATGCTAACAATTTTAGGTTTCGTAATTTTAATTGGTATAGTAGTTAATAATGCAATTTTATTAGTCCATCAAACCTTGCAACATATTAAGGAAGAAGGATTAAGTGCTTCTGATGCAATAATTGAAGCTACTAGAGATAGAATAAGACCAATATTTATGTCCACACTTACTAGTATATTTGGCATGATCCCACTTGTTGTTTTTCCTGGAGCAGGATCAGAATTATATAGAGGGCTAGGTTCTGTAATCATTGGTGGTTTATGTCTTTCTGCTATTATAACTTTAGCTATTGTGCCCCCCATGTTAAGAATATTTATTAGAGAAGGTACATATAGAACTCAACATTTAAACCCAGCAATAGCAAAATAAATTATTGCTTATATTTTAATAACTATTATGATTTATTTTTAGGAGAGAACACATGATAGCTGTAAATAAAATACGAAGAAGATTACTTAAGATAGTTGGCATTTCTGCAGTTGGAGCCATTGTTGGAACAACTTTAGTGAAATTTAAAGATAACGCTAAAATAAAAAAGGTTACTTGGAATGGCACAGCTTTGGGTTCTCAAGCTGAAATAACTATCTATCATCCTAATGAAAGAGAAGCTCACAACATATTGACAAAGAGTGTTGAAAAATTAATAAATCTTGAAAACCTTTTTTCTATTTATAGAGACAATTCACAATTATCAATTTTAAATAAAAATGGATATATAAAGAACCCGCATCCAGAAATGGTAAAACTATTAAATTTATCAAAGGAATATTCTAAAATAACAAATGGTGCGTTTGATATTACAGTTCAACCATTATGGAATATTTATAATGAGTCATTTACACATCATGGCAAACCTCCTTCAGATATACAAATAAGTGATGCTTTAAATCTAGTAGATTGGAACTCAATAAAAGTACAAAAAAATGAAATCAGCTATGCAAAAGAAGGTATGTCTTCAACTTTAAATGGTATTGCTCAAGGCTATATAACGGATAAAATAGCAGAAAGTTTAATAAATTCTGGTATAAGTAACACCCTAGTGCAATTAGGTGAATATCGAGGTATAGGAGATCATCCAGATGGAAGACCATGGCGTTTATTACTTTCTAATCCTGAACATACAGATAGCATTGGTGAATTAGAATTTACGGATGCTGCCGTTGCAACTTCTGCCGGTTTAGGGACACCATTTGATTTATCTGGGAAATACCATCATATATTTAACCCGAAAAATGGTCATAATGCTAATAAATATTTACAAGTCAGTGTCACATCAAAAACAGCAACTGAAGCAGATGCTTTAGCTACTGCTTTTTTAGTTATGGACCTAAAACAGTCGGAAAAAATTGCCAAGAATTTAAAAGTAGGTTTTGAAATTCTAGATAATCAAAGAAAAAGAAATATTATTACTACTCTTTAATTAATTTTCGGTATTTTTGCAAATGGTGCAGGAATCAGAATTTGAGTTTTCTGTGAAATTATAAATTTTCTTAATTCAGGCAACATTTTTTTCCATCTTTCATCTTGCATTAATTTAGTCCTGCGCTCTGTTCTACTACCTAAACTATCATAAGCCCACATATGAACTACTTGGTTTAAATCTCCAATTTCAGTAGCATAATAACCTACCATATGCCCTAATATTTCCTTTTGAGCTTCCATTCCCATAGTTTCATAGACTCTATAATATTCAGGAGTAGTACCCGGCTGAATAGTATAAGTTCTCATTTCTACAATCATTTTATTCTCCTTTTAGTAAATCAAAAAAATAATATTAATTATTATTACCTATATCACAATTACAAATAATTAATTACTTTAAATTGAAGGCCATTTATCAGTTAAATTTAATGCTTTTTCTATAGCTGCGGCACATACAAAAGTATCCAAATCTGCATCTTTTCTAGCAATTATTTGAAAACCAATTGGCAAACCATCTGAGAAACCACAATTTACAGTCGCAGCGGGATGGCAAGTCATATTAAATGGATAAGTAAAAGGAGTCCAATTAAATACATCATTTCCCCATCCTTCTGGAACCTGATCTTCTGCCTTAAATGCTTTTGTAGGCATGGTAGGACCTACTAAGAGATCATAATTTTGAAATAACTCATTAATCATCCCTCCATTTAAACCTCTTGAAGCTTCAGCTTCAAGCCTCTCAAATAAAGAAAGTTCTGCACCTTCTTCACAGAAATTCTTAAATTTAGGATCTAAAAGTTCTTTTTCATCATTACTAAAGTTTTGGGCTAAAAAAGCAGCACCAGCAGTCCATAATACATGAAAAGCTCTTTTAGGATCACTTGGCCATTTTATTTCTATTTGTTCCACATGAGCTCCTAATGTTTCTAATAAATTAGCCGTATTTTTAGCAGCAGTTGCAACATCTCTTTCAATAGAATAAGGTGCTATTACATGAGACATTCCAAAGTCAGGACAATATGCTACTTTTTTACCCTTAATTCCATCAGCTAAATTGTCTATAAAATTACTATTGATTATAGTATTAGCATGCCAATCTCTCCAATCAGGCTGACTGATTATAGAAAATAATAATGCTCCATCATGAACAGTTCTAGTCATAGGACCTATATTTGCAATTGTTCCAAAAGGAGATAATGGCCAAGCTGGTACTTTACCAAATGTAGGTTTAATACCAAATAGTCCTGTAAAAGAACATGGAATCCGTACACTTCCTCCTCCATCAGTTCCAATGGCTAATGG
>DQLC01000047.1 GCA_015660425.1 Alphaproteobacteria bacterium | reverse complement strand
ACAGTGGTAAAGATATCTCATCAGAAGATACCACTAGTTTTCGGTTACTAAACGATAGTGATAATGAAATTGAAGGCTTTAAAAACCTTGAGAATCTTAGCACTATACTCGATAGAATAGGTGATGCTATTCATAATAAACGTTTGTATTTAATTAGTTTTTTACTTGTTTCGCTATTGTTATTTGTGATTAGTTCACATTTTATGTATAGAAGACTCTCCTCATACCTTAAGAAACTGTCAAGCGGGGTTCGTATTAAGCCCCCAAAGTTTATATTGAAAGAATATTCTGAAATTTCACAGGCAGTATATGAACTACAAAGTGAATCTTTAAGTAAAAAGTATATTGAGGTGCATTCCGACCAGATAGTGCATGATATTAAAAATTTAAATATTGGAATTAGTAAAGGTGTTAATGACTTAGTAGAAATTTATAAAGAGGTAAATAGTGAATTTTTAGATATTAAAGAAGAATTGATAGAATCTAGTAACAGAATGCAGCTGCTGATGATGCAATTAATAGAGATATCAAAATTGGAAAAGACAGTGCTAAAAATTTCAAAATTTAGCATAGACAATGTATTAGAGAAAATTTTGAACGATATAAAAATTATTCATGCATTGAAGAATAAAAATATTCAGGTTAATATAAATATTAATTCTAATATTTATATAGAGGCCGAGAAAGATCTGATTGAAACTTGTCTAAGGAGCGCTATTAATAATGCTATTGACTTTACGCTACTAGATTTAAATAACATTAAAGAAATTACTTTTGAAGCAGTAGAATCACAAGATGACTTTATCATAAGAATCCATGACCAAGGTGTCGGCATACCGGAAGAAATAATAGATAAAGTAAATAGTTCAGATACAGAGTACATTTCTATGCCAAGGCCCGATACCGGATATAGAAGTACAGGGCTTGGATTTAAAATTTCACTAAAAATAATGAGTTTGCACGGAGGGTCTGTTGTTATAAAAAATAGACGAGATACTCAAGGTGCAGTTGTAACATTTACCATTCCTAAAAAAGCCAACAATTATTAGTTATGGAGAATATCGGTACCCCTCATTTGTTTCCGATTTAATCAGATTTTCTGGGTTGTTTAATCCAACAACTTTGAGTGATGCACGTATTCTAGAGATGTATGTTCTAATTAAAGCAGTAGGTACCAATCCCGCCTTAGATATTAAAGTCTCACTAGATATACAGGTATTTGGATTATTATAAAGAGTTAATAATATTGTTCTTTGTGCCTTAGTTATCTTTAATGCATTTCCATTAAAGATAAACTGTCCAGCACCTTCGTCGTATTTAAGACCCTTGTCGTATTTAAGTGCCTTTCCTTTCCTTTCCTTTGTTTGTTTGCTTGATCTTTGAAGATTTTGCCTAATGTGGCTAAATAATACATTTAAACCTAAACCTTTATCTAAATATTGTTTTGCGTTTAGCTCTATTCCAACTATGTAGTCCGTTTCTGACAGCATCCTTGCGGTTGTTATTATTATATGAATATGTGGGTATAGCCTCGTAATTGCTTTTTGAACATCAAAGCCATTCAAGTCGGGAAGATCCATATCTAGCACCACTAAAGCTATATTATTATGATTGTCCAATAAGTAATTTAAAGCACTTCTCCCTGTAGCCTCCCAATGTGCATTTAGATGGAGCTTTTTAGCATGACGAAGAAATGGTCCAGCAAATATTTTTTCATCATCAACTAGTAATATTTGTGCAATATCTATAACTTCACTCATATCAGTATTTTACATCTTCTAATATTCAATATAAAAATCATCTTAATTGTCAAATACACAAATAAACCACATTATTAACACACGATGTACACATGACGTTCTTAAACTGAGCATCTCAATTTAATAAATAAAAAAGGAGAAAAAATGAAAGTAACAACATGTACATATAATGGCCCTGATTCTGATGGGGATGTGAGTTTTGAAGTAAGCGCTTCTTTGGAAAATACCACTGATCATAACATTGAATTAATTAAAACATCTTGTTTAGTTCTTGATCAAGATGGCATTATTGCTGGCGGTAGTTTTAGCGATGAGGTTGATGTTTATATAGATCCAGGTGAGACAGACACTATAGATATTAGAGCTCCATATACAAAAATTAATGGAGACTTGGATAAGATCAAAGTTGTAGCAGATGCACTCTTATATCGTCGAGAATTTTACAAGTTAGGAGTAATTGATGTTCCAAAAGACCATAAGTTGAATACTAAGCTTGACAAAAAAGTTGATGTCGGAGGGGCGGTTAAAATATATGGTGCAGTCATAAATAGAGACAAGCCAAGTGACGATGGCGAAGTGACATTAACAGCCAAAGTAGCTGTAAGAAATTTAACAAGTGATTATATTGAAAGAGTTTCTGTAAAGATGGTTGTTTTAGATCAAGAGGATGCCCAGCTAGAAGAAGATACTGGATATGAGTCATTAGCTCCAAATTCAAGCACAATGATTGAACCAAGTTGTTGGAGTATTAAGAAGAACAGATTGCGTAATTGCCAAGTAAGATTGAGTTTATCGGTTTATTT
>DQLC01000038.1 GCA_015660425.1 Alphaproteobacteria bacterium | reverse complement strand
GGTATAGGAGAATTAATGGGTTGGTATCATAAAGGTGGAGGAAAACAACTTTGGGAAGATATTTATCATCAACATAATTTGCACCCTGTTCAATGCTTAATCATCTCTCCTGAGGCATCTGGCTGGTTTAAAAAAGAGATTAATTCTGTTGAAGATCTACAAGGTTTAAAAATGAGATTCTTTGGTTTAGGTGCTAAAGTCATGGAAAAATTAGGTGTATCTACTCAATTGTTAGCAGGCGGTGATATATATCCTGCTCTAGAATTAGGAACTATAGATGCAACAGAGTTTAGTTTACCAGTAATCGATAGAGATTTAGGTTTTTATCAAGTAGCAGAACATTATTATTTTCCTGGATGGCACCAACCAGCATCCGGCCTTGAGCTTCTAGTAAACTTAGAAAAATGGAATGCTTTATCAGATAGTCAAAAAGCACAAATTGAAGCTACTTGTACAGAAAATGTAGTTTCAGGTATTGCTATGGCTGAATCTAGACAACCTGAAGCTTTAGCTGATATGATATCTAAAGGAGTAAAAGTCCATAGATGGCCTGATGAAATGTTGGCAAAATTTGAAGAAGCATGGAACGAGGTCGTTAAGGAAGAAGCAGCAAAAGATGCTGACTTTGCTAAGGTATGGGCATCATTAAGTTCCTTCAGAAAAGACTATAAAATATGGAAAGATTTAGGATACCTTGACTAATCTTATATAAGAATAATGCCATGTCATATTCATCTTAGACATGGCATTATTACTTCTAATATTTTTTTTTACATAAAAATTTAAAATGAGCTCCCAAATGAATGATATAGGTAATTTAAATTCAATTACAAAATTAAGAAAGATGTTTTTAGGCTACCCTCAATCAACTTTAGGTATAGATGAAGTATTACATATAGATACACAAGAAGGCATTGCTTCTGCAAGATATATAGCTAATGAAAGCATGTGCCATTCTGGAGGTATAATTCAAGGTGGCTTTGTAACCGGGTGGTTAGATGCGATTATGGCACTAGCCTGCATGGCAAAATGTGGCACAGATGTATTAGTATTAACATTAGAAATTAAAGTCAATTTTTTAAACTCAGCAAAAATAGGAAAACTTATATCTACTGCTAAAGTAATAAAAAATACTAAATCAATTGCATTTGTAGAAGGAAAATTAGAAAATATTGAAGGCCAATTAATAGCCACAAGCACTTGTACAGCAAAATTAAAGTATAACTTTTATAAAAATTAAATATTAATTTACATAACCTAAATTATGCCAAACTGCGTATTCTTTTCTAAAGTTTTTAAGCGAATTCCATACCTTTTTAAATTCAGCATTTTTTTCTGCCTCTTCTTCAACAACTATAGACCAGTTTTCTTTAAATAAAGCCATCATTTCAGGAGACCATTTGTGAATTTTAACACCTAATTGCTTAAGTTTATTGATAGCTTGTACTTGAACTGCCTCACTTTTAGCTAAACTATCTAGAAACATTTCACTACAAGTCACTTCAATTTGTGTTTTTTGAGTTAATGTCATGGAATTCCATAAATCTAAATTTATCATTAATTCTCCTAAACTTGCAGGTTGATGCCACCCAGGAAAATAATAATTATCTGCAATTGCATGAAATCCTAATTCTAAATCCATAGCCGGCATTCCATATTCAGTAGCATCGATGGTTCCCAGTTCTAAAGCAGCGTATATATCCCCTCCTGCTAGTAACTGTGTAGATACTCCTAATTTTTCCATTACTTTAGCCCCAAGCCCTAAAAACCTCATTTTTAAACCTTTTAAATCCTCTACACTATTAATTTCCTCTCTAAACCAACCTGAACCTTCTGGAGATGTAGCTATACAATGGATAGAATGAATATTATGTGCATGATATATTTCTTTAAAAATATCATTACCACCCCCATATCTAAGCCACGCTATATATTCACTAGGGTTTGGACCAAAAGGAAAAGTAGTAAAAAATTGTAAAGCAGGAACTTTTCCTGCCCAAAAAGCAGGACTTGCAAACCCAGCATCAACACCTCCACTAGATACTGCATCAAATATTTCCATAGGTGGTACTAAAGCACCAGGTTCAAAATATTTAATATTAATATTTCCTCCTGAAACATCATTAATTTTCTGAGTTAACTTTATTCCAGTTTCTCCTAGAATAATTAAACTAGAAGGGAAAGCTCCAGCCATTTTTATATTTATTTTTTGAGATTCTTTACCAATATCCGTTTTTTTATCTTCCTCTGATTTATTACAAGAAAATAAAAAAATACTTAAAGAACATATTACTACTAATTTAATTAATTTCATTTTAAACACCTCACAAAGAATAATATTTAAACTGTTTTATAAATTATTATCAAATACTTTTTAGAATATTTATGTTATTATTTAATTTTTTAATCCTTTAAGAAATGCTCATTATGTTTAATAAAAATATTAAAATACATACCCCCTCTCTTATCATTAAGAAAAATTGTCTTTTAAAAAACATAAAAACAATGTCAAAATATTCACTAATAAATAATATCAATATTAGGCCTCATGCAAAATCTCATAAAATGTCCACTATAGCGAAAATACAAATAAAACATGGCGCCATAGGTGTATGTGTTGCAACATTGTATGAAGCAGAAATAATGATAAAAAATAAAATTAAGGGAGTACTATTAACTACACCTATTACTAATAACTATGACAAAGAACGGCTTAAAAAGCTTATTAAATTATCTAAAAGCTTTATGATGATTATTGATAATTCTATTTCAATTAAATATCTAGAAAATATTTCTAGAGAAAACATTAATAAAATAAATGTTTTAGTAGATTGCGATATTATGAGAATAGGAACTAATAAAATTTCCCGAACTGGTGCAAGAACAATTAAAGAAATTGTTACTATTGCTGGATTAATAAATAAACATACTAATCTTAATTATATAGGAATTACAGCCTATGCAGGCGATGTCCAACATATCAATAATTATAATAAAAGAAAAATTGAAACGACTACTCGCCATAATTACTTAAACAAAATTATAAATAGTTTAAAAAAAGAGAACTTATCACCAAAAATTATTTCAGGTGGAGGTACAGGCTCGCATGATATTGATACGAAAAGTAAATTATACACTGAACTACAGCCTGGAAGTTATATTTATAGTGATGCCGAATATGATAATGTATCTATTTATAAATCAAAATCAAATCCCTATAAAGCAGGATTATTTGTTGCTACATCAATTATAAGCATTATAGACAAAAATAATTATATAGTAGATGCAGGCTTAAAAGCATTATCTACCGATTCACAACTTCTCCCCATACCATTAGGAAACCTTCCACTTGGATCTAAGTATAGTTTTATGGGAGATGAACATGGAAAAATAACAATCCCTAAAAATTCTCAAATTTTATTACTTGGTGAAACAGTTTATATTCAGCCAACACACTGTGATCCCACAGTAAACTTATATGACCATTGCAAAATAATAATTAACAATAAAATAAAAGATTCATGGAAAATTGACGCACGAGGTTACGGATAAAGTTTATAATTATAAACTTTCTATTAATTCTTTTGCTTTCTTTAAGTATAGCTGATCCAAATGATTTATAGGCTTTGGCAATTTAACAAAACTCATAATTTTTTCCTCTATCAATAGAGACATAGCTGTTATTAAATAAAATCATTATAAAAATCTTAAACAAAGATCTATAAAATACACAATACTTATATAAGCATATTTTAAATAAAATTAGGTAATATAAATAAAAATGTTTGATAATATAAAAGGCAATAAAAATTATATTTTATTTTTTGCCTGTATTGCAACAGCATTAGTAACAATAGACCTAGCATGTATATCTGTAGCATTACCAAAAATGTTAGGTTATTTCTCTGCAAGCAAAATAGAAATTGCTTGGATCATAACTGTATATTCTATTTCTACTGCTATTTGTATTCCTCTTTTAGGTTTCTTATCAGAAAAATTTGGTAGAAAAAAAATTTATTTAATAGGAATAGCAGGTTTTTCAGTATTTTCAGCTTTATCTGGCTTATCACAAAATTTAGATCAAATACTTATTTGTAGACTTCTACAAGGTGTTTTCAGTGCACCTCTAGTAGCTTTAAGTCAATCCATTATTATTAATGCATTTCCAGAAAAGGAAAGAGGTAAAGCCCTATCATGGTGGACTTTAGGTCTATTAATTGGGCCACTAATTGGACCTTTCTTAGGAGGATATTTTACTGAAAATTATAGTTGGAGGTGGGTTTTTTTAATAAATATTCCTATAGGTTTTATTGCTTTTATTGGTTCTTATATATGTCTAGACGAGATTAAAACGAACAAAAAAATTAAATTTGCCTTACTAAGTTTCATCTTCTTAGCTATAGGAGCTTCATGTATGCAACTTGTTTTAGATAGAGGGCAAATATTAGATTGGTTTTCTTCTAACTTCATTACAAACTTAACCATAATTGCAATTCTATTTCTATCCTTATTCTTTTTACTCTATTTTATTAAAGGCAAAACACTATTTCCCAAAGAAATGTTTTTAGATTGTAACTATATAGGAGGGTTAATTTTTGTTTTTTTATTTGGACTGCTTCTAGTCCCACCTTTTATACTTATGCCTGATTTCTTATCTTCTATAGGAGGTTATCCAGTAGACAAAATAGGGATAATTTTAATGACTAGCGGGATTGGAGGAATGACTGGCACTTTAATAGCTTCAAGACTTTTATCTTCTGGCTATTATAAAAGTATTATGATTATTGGATTATTAAGCTACATGATAGGTCAATATTATATGACCTTATGGAATTCAGAGGTGACGATGAACATGATGATGGCAAATGGTATAATAAGAGGTATAGGAATTGGCCTTTACTATCCTGCATTGGCTACAGCGACATATGTTACACTTCCTACAAAATTTAGAGATCACGGAGCTAGCTTATTTCAATTTATAAGAAATCTAGGCTCTGCAGTAGCTATAGCTATAATAGTAATTTTAATGGATAGGTTTCATAAAATTAATATGTCAGAATTAAGTGCTAGAGTTAAAGATAATTATAACCAAAATGAAGGATTATTTCATAATTATAATATATATCCACTAGGAATGAATGATACTAATTTCTTTATAAGCCTAATTACACAAGAAGCTCATCTAATATCATTTATTAATATAATGGTTGTATTAACATTTTTACCATTGATATTTTTTCCTTTTTTTCTATTATTCAAATCTAAACAAAAAGGTAATTTATGAAAAATAATAATATTCCTAAAGTCTTAGGTAGTTATAAAGATATATTTGATGAAAATGTTAGGTGGGGAGATACAGATGGTTATAATCACGTTAACAATGTATCTATTTCAAGATATTTTGAAAGTGCAAGAGTTAATATAATCAGAAATTTAGAATCTGAAACATATAGTTTTGTAATAGTAAACTTTAATATTCATTATATAGAGCAAATTTTTTATCCAAGTAAAATAAAAATTGGTACATCTATTAGTAATATTGGAAATAAATCCATAACTTTTGATCAAGGCTTATTCGTAGAAAATACATGCAAAGCCACAGCAAAGAGTATACTAGCCTATGCTGATATAAAAGAATCAAAAGCTTACAAAATTTCTGAAGACATAATATTACAATTAAATAGACTTTATGGGGCGAATGACGAGATTTGAACCCGCGACCCCCGGTACCACAAACCGGTGCTCTAACCAACTGAGCTACACCCGCCATAAATTATTATCAATTTAATACTAAATATAATAAAAATAAACAAATAGAATATTATAAATGATTATTAAATAATTTTAATTTTGTTTAAATATTAATCATATAGTGATTATTTTTGCGACATATTTATAATTTTATGTTACTAATTAAATAATTTTTATAGAGTTTTTCCTATATTATAGTTGGCATAAAACATGCTTATAATAAATGTAATAATATAGTGTTATAAACTTTAAGGAGTAAAAAATGAAAAAACTTGAAGCTATTATAAAACCATTCAAACTTGACGAAGTAAAAGATGCTCTCCAAGAGGCTGGTGTACATGGTATTACTGTAACTGAAGCGAAAGGTTTTGGTAGACAAAAAGGTCATACTGAACTTTATAGGGGTGCCGAATATGTTGTAGATTTTTTACCAAAATTAAAAATTGATGTTATAATTGCAGATAATTTATTAGAACAAGCTATTGAAGCAATACAAAAATCAGCACATACAGGAAGAATTGGTGATGGCAAAATTTTTGTAACTAATATAGAACAAGCAATAAGAATCAGAACTGGTGAAACGGGTGATGCTGCAATTTAGGTAATCATGATTAAATTAATAAGGAATGAGAAACATGGCTAAAAATACTACAAAATCAACAAAAAATACAGCAAAATCTATTATGAAATTAATATCAGATAAAGATATTGCTTTTGTGGATTTTAGATTTACTGATCCAAGAGGAAAATGGCAGCATACAGCCCAAACTGTTAGCTCTTTGGATGAAGATGTATTAAATGAAGGAATTATGTTTGATGGCTCATCTATAGCTGGTTGGAAAGCTATAAATGAATCAGATATGATATTACAACCTGATTTTGATAGTGCTGTTTTAGACCCATTTACTGCACAGCCAAGCCTAATATTATTCTGTGATATAATTGAACCAAGTACTGGTAAAAGATATGATAGAGATCCTAGATCAACAGCAATTAGAGCCGAAAATTACTTAAAAGCATCAGGAATTGGGGATACAGCATACTTTGGCCCTGAAGCTGAATTTTTTGTATTTGATGATGTTAAATGGAATGTATCTATGAATAATACTGGATACCAGATAGATTCTGAAGAAGGGCCATATAATTCTAACTCAGATTTTGATGGTGGAAATGTAGGTCATAGACCAGCAGTGAAAGGAGGCTATTTCCCTGTCCCTCCAGTAGATTCTATGACAGATATTAGAGCTGAAATGGTTACATCTATGATGGAGATGGGTCTTCCAATGGAAAAACATCATCACGAAGTTGCTCCATCACAAAATGAGCTAGGTTTCAAATTTGGTCCTATGACAAAAACAGCTGATTGGATACAAATATATAAATACTGTGTTCATATGGTAGCTCATTCTTATGGAAAAACTGCTACTTTTATGCCCAAACCTATAGTTGATGATAATGGATCAGGAATGCATTGCCATCAATCTATTTGGAAAGGAAATAAACCGGTGTTTGCTGGAAATACTTATGCTGACTTAAGTGAAACATGCCTATTTTATATTGGTGGTATAATAAAGCATGCTAAAGCTCTAAATGCCTTTACTAATGCAAGTACTAATTCTTATAAAAGGCTAGTGCCAGGTTTTGAAGCACCTGTTCTTTTGTCATACTCTGCCAGGAACAGATCAGCATCATGCAGAATACCTTATGCAACTAGTAAAAATGCTAAAAGAGTCGAAGTTAGATTTCCTGATGCAACAGCTAATCCTTATTTAGCCTTTTCTGCCATGCTAATGGCAGGAATGGATGGTATAAAAAACAAGATTCATCCTGGAGATCCTTTAGAAAAAAATCTATATGATTTAACACCTAAAGAACTTGCAAAAGTTCCGACAGTTGCAGCAAGTCTCTCTGAAGCTCTAGCTGCTTTAGACAAAGATAGAGTATTTTTAACAGAAGGTGGTGTATTTAGTAATGAACAAATAGATGCTTACATAGAACTTAAAAAAGAAGAAGCTCAGAGAGTAGATTACACTCCTCACCCAGTAGAGTTTGATATGTACTATTCATGTTAACTAAAATTATTTATTAAAAGCTGTAAGCTTAAAGCCTTATAGCTTTTTTCTACATATAGTTACTAAATTTTTTGTATATACTAAATATATTGCTTGATGGATAACAATAATATTATTATACGTTAGACATGCTAGATCTATTTGATAAAAAACAAAAAAAAGAAAACTCATACGAAGCTAAAGACATTGAAGTACTTGAAGGGTTAGAGCCTGTAAGGCAAAGACCTGGTATGTATATTGGAGGAACAGATAAGACAGCTCTTCATCATCTAGCATCAGAAATAATCGACAATTCTATGGATGAAGCTGTCGCAGGCTATGCATCAACAATAAGTATTACGCTTAAAGACAATAATAAATTATGTATTAGAGATAATGGTAGAGGTATTCCTGTTGATAACCATCCTAAGCGTCCAAAATTATCTACACTTGAAGTAATATGTACTACACTTCACTCTGGTGGAAAATTTAATTCATCAAAAGCATATAATACGTCTGGAGGTCTTCATGGCGTAGGTTTATCAGTAGTTAATGCTCTTTCGGAAGATCTTTTAATTGAAGTAAATAGAGAAAAACAATTATGGAGACAAGAATTCTCCAAAGGAATTCCAAAATATAAAACAAAAAAAATACAGGAAAGTAATAAAAAAGGCACTTATATAGAATTTATTCCAGACAAGGAAATATTTGGAACAGAAGTGATTTTTGATCCAAAAATTCTTAGAGAAATGTCAGAATCAAAAGCTTATTTATTCAGAGGTATAACCATTAATTGGGAAGTTGAATCAGATATACCCGAAAATAGAGAAAAACTTAGTTTTAATTTTCCAGATGGAATAAAAGACTTCCTATTAAATAAACTATCAAATGGCCCATTATTAATTGAAGAAATGTTTTGTGGTAAAACTAATTTAGAATCTGAAGGAGAAATAATTGAATGGGCAATATGTTGGCCGATCAAGCTAGAGTCTAATTTTTTAAGTTTTTGTAATACTATTCCAACAATAGAAGGTGGAAGTCATGAAAATGGTTTTAAATCAGGTCTGACAAAAGCAATGAGGACATTTGGCGAGTTAAATAATATAAAAAAAGTTGATAAAATATCATCTGAAGATTTGCTAGGTAGATCATATGGTATTCTATCAATTTTTATTACAGACCCTCAATTTCAAGGACAAACTAAAGAGAAACTATCTTCTCCTAAAACACAAAAATCTATAGAAAGTTATTTAAAAGATCACTTTGAAGTCTGGTTAAATAATAACTTAGAAATCTCAAAATATTTATTAAATGAAACAATTCTTAGATCTGAAGAAAGAATACGTAGAAAAAAAGAAAAGGATTTAAATAAAAATAATTTAATTCAAAAAATATATTTACCAGGGAAATTAGCTGATTGCTCTCAGAAAGAAGCAAAAGGTTCAGAATTATTTATTGTTGAGGGTGATTCTGCTGGTGGTTCTGCAAAACAGGCTAGAAAAAGGGAAAATCAGGCAATATTAGCTTTAAGAGGTAAAATACTTAATGTTGCTACATCAACAATAGATAAAATGGAACAAAACAAAGAACTTATTGACTTAAAGAAAACTCTAAACTGTGGAACAAGAGATAAGTTTAATATAGATAAACTAAGATATGAAAAAATAATAATAATGACTGATGCTGATGTAGATGGTGCACATATTACCTCTTTGTTACTAACATTTTTTTTTCAAGAAATGAAAGAATTAGTAACTGCAGGTAAATTATATCTAGCTCAACCTCCACTTTATAGAATTACGCAAAAAGATATAACATTTTATGCTATGAACGATGAGCATAAAGATGAAATTATCAAAAAATATTTTAAATCTAATAATAAATTAGAAATTAGCCGGTTTAAAGGTTTAGGTGAAATGCCAGCTAAACAATTAAAAGATACTACTATGGATGTGAATAATAGAATTTTAATAAGGGTAAATCTACCTAGGGATATAATTCCTGAAACTTCAATATTTGTAGAAAATGTAATGGGGAAAAATCCAGAAAAAAGATTACAATTTATTAAAGATAAAGTTAAAGCAAACGATATTAATTTTGTAGATTAAAAATTATTATTATATTCCATTTATAAAGCATTTAAGTGTATAAATTATATTCAATTAATGCCTATTTAAAACAAGTTAAGGATTAACATGATTGATAAATATGATATTTTTATAAAAAATGGTTATGTCGTTATTGGACAAACTATAGAAAAATTAAATATTGGAATAAAAAATCAAAAAATTATGCTTTTATCTACAAATACAAATTATGAATCAAAAAATATTATTAATGCAAAAAACCTGACTATTTTGCCAGGCGTTATAGATAGCCAAGTACATTTTAGAGAACCAGGATCAGAACATAAAGAAGATATGAATACTGGCTCTATGGGAGCAGCATTAGGTGGAGTTACAAGTATTTATGAAATGCCAAACACATACCCTCCCACTGCAACAATTGATTTATTAAATAATAAATTAAAGCTAGCAAAAAATAGAATGTGGGTTAATTATGCTTTTTTTGCAGGAGCCACATCTGGAAATATACCTTCTTTACCTGAGCTAGAAAAAGTTCCAGGCTGTGTTGGTATAAAAATTTTTATGGGTTCATCGACAGGTAATTTACTTGTACCAGATGATAAAACTTTAATAAATGTATTGCAAAGCAGAAATCATAGAGTTGCAGTTCATGCTGAGGATGAGCCAAGATTAATAAAACGCAAACAATTAATCAAAAATAATGATGTACATTCTCACCCTATATGGAGAGATGAAGAAACAGCATTAAATGCTACTAAAAGAGTGATAAAGGCTGCAAATATATCAAAACTACCTGTACATATATTGCACGTAACCACAGAAGAAGAAATTGAACTTATTAAGAAGAATAAAGAATATATTAGTGTTGAAGTAACTCCTCAGCATTTAACATTAAGCGCTCCAGATTGCTATAATGAATTAAAAACCTTTGCACAAATGAACCCTCCTATAAGAGTTAAGAGACATCTAGATGCATTATGGAGAGGTATTAATGAAGGAGTAGTAGATGTCATAGGATCTGACCATGCCCCTCATACAAGAGCAGAAAAACTTAAATCTTATCCTGAAAGCCCTTCTGGCATGCCAGGAGTACAAACATTGTTGCCTATTATGTTAAACCATTTAAATAATGGTAAAATAAGCATATATAAACTATGTGAATTAATATCTACTAACCCTGCAAAATTATATAAAGCTGATAATAAGGGTGAAATAAAATTAAATTATGATGCAGATTTAACAATAGTAGATCTTAAAAAAGAAGTTAAAATAACTGATGATATAATGGCAAACAAATCTGGATGGACACCATTTAATAATAAATTTGTTAAAGGTTGGCCAATAATGACAATAGTAAACGGTAAAATAGCTATGAGAGATGGTAAATTAATGGGTTCTCCAAATGGTAAGCCAATAATATTTGACAGAAAATAAAAATGCATCTTTTAAAAACAATAATTTACATTTTTTACCTAATAATAACACTTAGTATTATTAAAATTTTTCCTAGTAATGCCAACAACTATATTGAAACATTTAATATTCCAAATGATTTTCAAGAAAATGCTTTAGTATTAGATTATAATGACTCAATGATAGGTATAATAACTATTAAACCTAAAGAAAAAAATTTTGGAGAATATACATGGTTAAAGTTATATAAATTAGAAGAAAAAAATTTAAACATTAATGACTGGTTAAATGATAGATTACATAATGAGATTCATAATATTATTAAAATTGAACGATTATTAAGAGGACCAGATAGCCCTCTTCTCGAAACTATATTTAATTCTGCACGAACAGAAGTTCCATCTATTGATGATACAATAAAAAAAGCTACAATTAACCCAGAATGGTTTTGTGAAGATTTAAATGATGGTTTTAATAAAGAAGGAAAATATACAGAGCTTTATTGTACCTATCCTTTAGGGTTATTCAGGTATTATTTAGTTTTAAGGCTCCAAAAAATAAATAATCTATATTATTATATTTCGGCTAGTGCCCTAAATCATATACGTATTAGAAAAGTATTAGAAATAGCTAATAGTTTTACTCTTAAATAAAAAGGAAATAGTATGTCACCTCCGCACGAAAAAAAATTAACTGCATTGAACAAACAGGATTATAGAGTGTCTGCTTGGTCAGATATTTTTCTTTTAAATGACCAACTAACAGAAGAAGAAACTATGATAAGAGAAACAGCTGCTAATTATGCCCAAGATAAATTAATGACTCGTGTACTAGATAATAATCGAAACGAAAGTTTTGACAGAAATATATTTAGAGAAATGGGAGAATTAGGCCTTTTAGGGTCAACTATAAAGGGATATGACTGTCCAGGTGTGTCCTATGTTGCTTATGGCTTAATTGCAAGGGAGATTGAACGAGTAGACTCAAGCTATAGGTCATGCATGAGTGTTCAATCCAGCTTAGTAATGCACCCAATTTATACATTTGGATCAGAGGATCAAAAAAATCGTTTTTTACCAAAACTAGCATCAGGTGAATTTGTTGGGGCTTTTGGGCTTACCGAACCTAACCATGGTTCAGATCCAGGAAGTATGGATACTAAAGCTGTTGCAACAAAGGGTGGTTATATATTAAATGGTTCCAAAAACTGGATTACTAATTCTCCCATTGCAGATATTTTAATTATATGGGCAAAAGATCAACAAAATATATTAAGAGGTTTTATTGTAGAAAGAAATTTTAAAGGTTTGGAAACACCTGCTATTAAAGGTAAATTTTCTCTAAGAGCTTCTACAACTGGAATGATCCATTTATCTGATGTGTTTATTCCTGAAGAAAACAAACTTCCTGATGTTAAATCTTTTAAAGGACCCTTCTCATGTCTAGATTCTGCAAGATATGGCATTGCTTGGGGTGCATTAGGAGCTGCAGAATTTTGCTGGCATTCAGCTTTACAATACACTTTAGATAGAAATCAATTTGGTAAACCCTTAGCTGCTAATCAATTAATCCAAAAAAAATTAGCTGACATGCAAACAGAAATTAGCTTAGCTTTACAAGGCAGTTTAAGAGTTGGAAGATTAAAAGATGAAGGGAAGTCAACCCCAGATATGGTTTCTTTAATTAAAAGAAATAGCACTGGCAAAGCCCTAGAAATTGCAAGAATAGCAAGAGACATGCATGGTGCTAATGGAGTAAGTGATGAATATCATGTAATAAGACATGTCATGAACCTAGAAGCCGTTAATACCTATGAAGGAACTCATGATATTCATGCATTAATTTTAGGTAGAGCTCAAACTGGAATAGCTGCGTTCTAATTACGTTAATTATCTTCAATTAATTTAATTATTGCTGAGTAATCTAAAGCTCCATTACCTTGGCTTACAAAATCTTTATACATATCTAATGCTAAAGAACCTAGAGGTGTATTTAAATTTACTGTAGTGGCAGCAGCCTGAGCTAAGGATAAGTCTTTTACCATCATACTTGCGGCAAATCCTGGTTTAAAATAATTATTAGCTGCAGCTGTTTCTATTATATCAGCTACTGGCAAATGGTTTAACATAGCCCAAGACATTCCTGTTGCTTTTGAACTTATTTCAAAAAATTTACTTTGTTCTAGGCCGAGTTTTTTCGCCATAACAAAAGATTCACTGAGAGCTATCATAGAAATACCTAAAATCATATTATTACATATCTTAGCAGCCAGTCCTGCGCCTAGCCCCCCTGCATGAACTACTTTTTTTCCCATAATATTTAGAATTGGAAGCGCTAAATTAAAACTTTCCTCACTACCACCAACCATAAAAGTTAATGTTCCATTATCAGCCCCTACTACTCCTCCAGATACAGGAGCATCTATAATAGACATATTATTTTGATTAGCTTTAGCGCCAACTGTTTTAATACTTTCAATATCGATAGTTGAGCAATCTATTAATAAAGTATTTTTATTGCTATTTTCAATAACCCCTAATTTATCTAAGTATACTTCTCTTACATGAGTCCCTTCAGGCAGCATAGTGATGACCACATCTCTATTTTTAACAGCACTTTTAATGTCAGAACACCCTACACACCCTTTTGCACTAAGATCATCAATTACATCTTTATTAATGTCGTATATATTTACTTCGTGGTTAGCCTGCACTAAATTTAAAGCCATACCACTTCCCATATTTCCTAGTCCTATAAATCCAATTTTCATATTATATCCTTACCTATTTAAATTTTAAATCATCGTTACCTAAAGGTTTAAAATGAGCCATAACTAATTTACTATCTACATCTTCAATCTTATTAGGCTTCCATTTAGGTTTATGATCTTTATCAATTAAAATAGACCTTACACCTTCATAAAAATCACCTCCCGCCATACAAGCCTGAGACATCCTATATTCCATAATTAAATCATCCTTAAAAGATTTATGCTTAGCTAATCTTATTTGTTTTAGTGTGATCTTAAGACTAGTAGGAGAATTATTTTGTATTGTACTTAAAGCTTCCTGCGCCCATTTTTTATTAGAATTTTGTAATAATGAAATAATTTTTTCAAGTTTGTTATGCTTAAACACCTTATATATTTCTTTATTTAATGATGGAAATAAAATTGAATTAGTTTCTATTGTATATTTATTAATAATTTTATTAATTGATCTAATATTTGTAGCGTTAACTAATAAATTTTGGAGTATATTAAAATTATTAATATTTACACAATATTTAGCTAAACCTAGTTGAATTAAATCTGCACTACACAATCTTTTTCCAGTTAAACCCAAGTATATTCCAATATTATCATCTAATTTTGATAAAATATTACCTGCCCCAACATCAGGAAAAAGCCCTAAAGCAGTCTCTGGCATTGCAAACACAACTTTTTCAGAAACAATAACTATCTTACTATGAAGCGCAATACCTACTCCACCTCCCATACAAATACCATTTATGAAAGAAATAATAGGTTTTTTATATTTTTTTATTAAATAATTAATTTTATATTCTTTATAAAAAAATTCTTTTCTTAATTTGTTAATATTACTAAACTTTTCTTCATAAAACCCTTTTACATCTCCCCCAGCACAAAAAGCTTTTTCTCCTTCGCCTTTAAAAATAACTAATTTAATATTTTTATTTTTATTAATGTTCTTTAAATATCTTTCAATTTTTTCAATCATTTCATATGTGAGTGTATTTAAAAATTTTGGCCTATTCAGCGTTATAATAGCTGCATTACCTAGTTCAGTATAATCAACGGACATATATCAACTACCTATTTGCCAATAAGGCTCTAGAAATAATAACTTTCATTACTTCATTAGTTCCTTCTAAAATTTGATGAACCCTTACATCTCTAACATATCGCTCTATTTCATATTCAGCTAGATACCCATAGCCTCCATGTAATTGAAGAGCTTCATTACATATCAAAAAACCAATATCAGTAGCAAACCTTTTTGCCATAGCACAGATCTTAGTGGTTTCTTGACCTTGATTATCTAGTTCTGATGCTGCTTTTAATACCATTAATCTTGCAGCTTCTAATTGAGTAGCCATATCTGCCAATTTAAATTGTGTAGCTTGAAAATCTGATATTTTTTTTCCAAATTGCTTTCTATCATGTACATATTCTAGAGATTTTTCTAAACAAATTCTAGCAGCTCCTAAAGAGCAAGATGCTATATTTATTCTACCACCATCTAATCCCTGCATAGCTATTTTAAAACCGTCTCCTTCTTTTCCTATTAAATTTTTAATTGGGACTTTACAATTTTCAAATATAACGTGAGCTGTAGGTTGAGAATTCCAACCCATTTTAGTTTCTAATTTACCAAATGATAATCCTTCAGAACCTTTATCTATTATTAAACAAGAGATTCCATTAACACTTTTATCGCCAGTTCTTACCATAGTTAAATAAGTGTCAGATAACGTTGCTCCAGATATAAATGCCTTAGTTCCATTTAATATATAATAATCACCTTCTTTTATGGCTGTAGTGCTTAATGCTGCGGCATCAGATCCAGATCCAGGTTCTGTCAAACAATATGATGATATATATTCCATAGTTAATAATTTTGGTAAATATTTTTCAAAATGATAATCTGACCCATATTTAGAAATCATCCAAGTAGCCATATTGTGTATAGATAAAAAGGCAGCCGTTGAAGGACAAGCCGTGGATAATTCTTCAAATATTATTGCAGCATCTAATCTTCTTAGTCCTGTTCCCCCTAATGTTTCATCTACATATATACCGCCTAAACCTAGAGTAGCAGCTTCCCTTAAAACATCTACAGGAAAAACCTTTTCTTGATCCCATTTGTTTGCGAAAGGCGCCATCTTTTCTTTAGCAAAAGATTGAATAACAGATTTAAAGGCAATTTGATCATTACTTAAAGAAAAATTCATATTAATTCCTATAAAACAAAAATTATTAATTATTGTATTTTCTTGACTAAATTAACTATTAAGATAGAAGAATTTTGTAAAGATATACAATTATAATATAGTATAATTCTAATTAATTAGGAAATATACATGAATGACAATTATATAAATTCAGCTACACCGTCTTACCCTAGTACTAGAATGAGAAGAAATAGACTAGCAGATTGGAGCAGAAGATTAATTGAAGAGAGTAGACTTTCTGTTAATGATTTAATTTTACCTATATTCATTACAGAAGATACTAAAAAATCTTCTATAGAATCTATGCCTGGCGTTTATAGAATTCCAATAACTCAAATTGCAGAACATGTTAATGAAGCTAAAGAATTAGGGATACCCGCTATAGCGCTTTTTCCTGAAACAAACTCTTTACTTAAAGATGAATTAGGATCTGAGGCACTGAATGAAGAAAACCTTATTTGTAGAGCAACAAACTTAATTAAAAATCAGGTTAATAACATAGGAATCATAACAGATGTAGCTTTAGACCCTTATACTAGTCATGGCCATGATGGATTATTAAGAGATAATGAAATTTTAAATGACGAAAGCTTAGAAATATTATGTAAACAAGCCGTTATTCAGGCTAAAGCTGGAGCAGATATGATAGCCCCAAGCGATATGATGGATGGAAGAATAAGTGCTATTAGAAAAGAACTTGATAAAAGCGGTTTTAAAAATACACAAATCATGTCTTATGCTGCTAAATTTGCTTCATGTTTTTATGGACCGTTCAGAAATGCTATTGGATCAGAAATAAACTTAAGTAAAAAATCTAAGAAAAGTTATCAAATGGATTATGCTAATTCAGATGAATCTCTTAGAGAAGTAAGCTTAGATATCTCTGAAGGAGCAGATATGATTATGATAAAACCAGGCATGCCTTATTTAGATATAATTTATAGAATTAAATCTACATTCAAAATGCCTACATATGCTTATCAAGTTTCAGGTGAATATTCTATGATTATGGCAGCCATTAATAATAAATACTTAGAAAAAAACAAAGCTATTATAGAGCCCCTTACCTGCTTTAAAAGAGCAGGTGCAGATGGTGTATTAAGTTATTTTGCATTAGACGCAGCAAAATTAATAAAAAAGGGTTAATTTTTATGCCTGATCATAATAAGAATATATTATCTATAGCTCCAATGATGGATCGTACAGATTTGCATTTTAGAAATTTATTAAGATTAATTACTAAAAATACTCTGCTTTATACAGAAATGATTAATACAAATACTATTATCCACGACCAAAATAACAGGTTTAATATTGAATCTGATTGTAGAGGACCAGTAGCTTTGCAGATCGGGTGTTCTGATCCTATTTCAGCTGGAAAAGCTGCAAAAATATTTGGTCAATCCAACTTTCATGAAATTAATATTAACTGTGGATGCCCTTCCAATAAAGTTGTAAATGGTAATTTTGGTGCATGTTTAATGAAAGAGCCTAAAAAAGTTGGTGAAATGATTGAGGCTATTAAAGAATATTGTAACATACCTATATCTGTAAAAACTAGAATTGGTCTGGATAATTTTGATACAGATAAGTTTCTAGAAGAATTTATTACAGAATTAGATAATAAAAAAGTTACTACTGTTATAATCCATGCACGTATAGCTGTTTTAAAAGGCTTAAGTCCTCATGAAAATAGAATAATTCCACCACTTAATTATGAAAGGGTAAAATTTATTAAAAAATCTTTTAAACATATGCAAATTATAATTAATGGTGGCATTCAAAATTTGAATCAAGCAAAACATTTTTTAAAAGATTTTGATGGAAGTATGATTGGAAGGGCAGCTTGGGATAATCCATGGATGTTTAGCAAAGCAGAAAATATATTTTTTAATAATGAAAACAATATATCTAGATATGAAATTGTAAATAATTATATTGAATATGCTAAGAAATACATCTCATTAGGCCATACTCAACGTAGATTAATTCGACCTTTATTTAATATATTTTATGGTGTACAGGGTTCTAAACTATGGAAACAACAATTAAATGATATTGCTAATAATAAAATTGATATAAATAGTATTTGCGACCTAGTATATCAAATAGAAGAAATATTAGAAGAAGCAGCCTAAGTTTTTATTAAAATAAATCCTCAATATTTATATTCAAATTCAATTAAAAATTTTGCTGTATTTTCTGGAGTAACATCAGTATATCCAATAAGCCACCCTAATTCATATTTAAACCCATAATTATCATTCAATTCAAAAAATCCAAATACTCCTGGCCCAATTTGATGCTGTTCATTTCCTACTGCTATCTCATTTAATTCACCTAATCTTCCAAAAACCTCCACTCCAGGCTGAATATTAGCTGTTAAACGATATCGTAATTGACCTGCATAAGCTATTTCTAATCCACTATCGCTTGAATTTTCAAATTCCTGTTCAAAAACAATATTACCAGTAGACTTCCATACTCCAAAATTTTTATATAATAATAGCCTTGATTCAATTTCATAAGCATCATCACTATCCTCAGGAATAGAAATACCTAGAGAAAAGCCAACATCAATATCATTAGGCTTTTCATTCCAATCCTTAGTCTTAGTTAATTCAAATCTCGTATCAATTTCATAAGCATCAAACTTTCTATTTCCTCCTGCTTTTTTTTCATATTCACCTTCAATTTCAAAGAAAAAGCTATCAGTGACACCCATTCCAACCCCATACCTTTCTTTTCTAATCCCATCTAGACTTTCTTCATCATCAAAAGTTTTAAAACCTCTTGTACCAATTTCAATTTCTTTATTTATCATAGGCCATCGTGCTCTAAAGGGAGGAGCTTCAGCAGCAAAAGCAGATAAAGTCTCCTTAAAAACAAGTAAAAAAAGTAAAATTTTTAAAATTATTTTAGACATAAACTATTCATACTCTAATTAATACACCAATACACAGTTTATTTATTTTTTAGATATTTTTAATTTAAAAACCATAATGAGTCCACCACCTTCTCTATCTACTGCATATAGATCGCCACCATATGAAGCTAATATAGTTTTTGCAATATATAAACCTATTCCTGTACCACCAGATTTGCTATAATTTTTTGTAAATACACTCTTCTTATCTTTATCATTAATACCTGGACCTCTATCCATAACCATTAAATCAATAAATTCTTTATTTTCATGAATACTAACCTCAACATTAGCATTAGCTAAATTCCAATGTAAACTATTATCAATTACGGCAGAAATTGCTTCAATTAATTTATTTTTTTCAGCATTAATAATATAGCTAATATTATCAGTAATATTTATTTTATTATCAATTCTAATATTCTTAGATACATATAAATCTTGTATAAGAGATATCACTTCATTTACGTCAACTTTATTTAATTTTGTATTAAAAGCAATTCCATAATGTTCATATTTAGCTGTAGTTAAAGTAGTTTCAATAAAATTATCTAAATTATCAATAATAGTATTTATTTTTTTTATATTATTTTTATAATTTTTTATATTATCAAAATCTTTAGATGTATAAAACTTAATGGCATTAGTTTTATTCTTTAAATTATGCGCTATATTTTTTGCATTAATCCAATTAGATCTTACCTTAGTACTTAAAAAATTTTGTAAATAAAAAATAAATATAGATACAAGTAATATACTAAATAATACTGGAGATAATATTGATATCAATATAATTCCTAATTCTTCTTCTAAATCTTTTGCATCCGATGCTATATAAATAACTCCAACTACTTTATTATCAATAGCTATAGGTATACTTTTAGAAATTATATATGAAGTATTATATCTATCCCCTTTATAAATTCGCATCATACTTTTATTTAGATTAAATGCACACCCAACTTCATACACTTCAATTTTATCTTGATAGGATACATAAGGATTTCTAAAATATTTATTACAATCATTATTAATATTATAAAATAAAATCTTTTTAAAGAATGCTACAAAATCAATACTAATTTTACCTACGCTTATAAAATACGAATTATATTTTTCTTTATTAATAATTATTGAACCTTTAGAATATATAGTCCTACGGTCTCTTTCTTGTATAATAAATTTTATTTTACCAATATTATATTTGAATAAACCTAATCTATCTAATTCTAACTTTTCTTCATTAGTAATAGTCAAGTCTGAAAATATTTTAGTTAATATTGAATAGTCACTTAATAGTAACTTATCTAAAGTTTTCAATTCTTTTTTAGCATAATTACTTCCTAAAGGACTTAAATAAGAAGAACTCATAACTATAGAAAAAATTATTCCAAAAATTAATACAACTGTAGAAATTAATAAAATTGACCATATTTTTATTTTGCCTGCATTCATATACTTACTCATATGTCTTCTACATAAAATCTTCATAATAAAAAAATCAAATCTCAACATTTAAATATTAGATTAAAAATATTAAATATAAAGGAAATGCTATGCTAAATTATCTAAAAAAAAATTGTCACATAAATTTATTATTTTTAATTACAATTATAATTAATGGATGTGCTTATCATAATATTGAAGAGCTTAAATCTACTCCGAATATTAGTAATCAATTTTCACAAGCACTATCAGAATCCTATTTAGAATTTGCAATATACGAAATGAATGAAATGCATGATGAAATAGATGCTGCATATTTTGCAAAAAAAGGATTGAAAGCAAGAAAGGGAGAAAAAGTTTTACCAGAACCAATAGACAATTGGGATATAGAACACAGTTACAAGGTAGAAATAAATCAAAAAAGACAAGAATTAATCAAAGTTTTGAACACAAAAAAAGCTAATGCATTTCCTATACTTAGTGCTAGAACACAATTAGGTTATGACTGTTGGTTAGAGCAACTAGAAGAAGCTTGGCAAACAGTTCACATAAAAAGATGTTATGACATGATGAATTCAGGTTTAATAACATTAGCTAATCATAATATTAACCATAATAAAGATATTATTGAGAATGTTAAAAAAGATAAATATGTAGAAAAATTAAAAATATATAAAGAAGAAATAAAAAAAATAAAAGAAATAAAAAAAGTAGAAAATATTAATAAAAAACTAAAATTTGAAATATATTTTGAACATAATATTTATATATTAAATCAAGATATTAAAAGTTCTATAAAAAAAATATACACCAATTATATGGAGAATCATAAATTATTTATAGAAGTAATCGGACACACAGATAGGTCTGGTACGGATAAATATAACATATTACTTTCTAAATTACGTGCTAATGAAGTAAAAAAGTACTTATTAAGTTTAGGTATTCTTGAAGATAATATTAATACCTTTTACTTTGGTGAGAAGAAACCTAAAATTATAACAAAGGATGGGGTAAGAGAAAAAATTAATAGAAGAGTAGAAATATTTATAGATAATAGTACTAATCAATTATCAGAATTGTAATCATATTTATAACCAATTGATTGAACAGTTTTAATAGGATTAAAATTAGCATCTACTTTTTTAAATTTATCTCTAATTGCTTTTATATGGCTTACGATAGTGTTTTCAAATGTATCTTCTTGTACATAACCAGTTGTAGCATTATCGTAAAGCTGGAATTTGTTAAATACTCGGTTTTTATTTTTTACCAAATGAGCTAATATTTCAAACTCCATTCTAGTAAAAGATATAAGTGTATTATATAATTTTACCGTTCTAGCTTGAAAATCAATTTCTAAAGGAGGTTCTTGAATAAGATGGGACATTTTTTTATCTTTATCTAATGAATTTTTAATAAATTTACCTAAAACATCAATATCATTAACAAAATCATTCTTGTCATAGACAGTATCTGCTCCGACTTCTGCTGCATTATCTAGAATTAAAGGATCAACACTTTTTTGGGATGTTAAAAACACAAAAACTAAATCAGAGTATTTTTTCTTTATATACTTTGCTAATTTTATTCCTGCCTTAGGGTTATCTCCCATATTAACATCAAAAATTACTAAATTTGGTTTAATATCTTTTACTTGACTTAAAAAATAATCATTGCTTTGATTATTATATAAGATACTATTTATGATAGAATTATTTATGTTCTCTTTTAGTTCATCTGTTAAAAGATCTATCCAAATTTGGTCATCTTCTATTATTAAAATTTTAGCCATCTAATCATCCATATCAAAATCTATGACTATTTTTCCTAAATGCTTACCCCTTTTCATATATTCCAAGGCTTTAGGTAAATCTTTAAATTTAAAACTAGTATCAATCACTGGCCTTACGCTAGACATATTAAATTTATTAACCATACTTATTAACTCTTCTTTATTCCCACATGTAATACCTATTAACCTAGAAGCTTTATATATTACCCGTCCAATGGGTAATGCTGCAACTCCACCAGATAACACTCCTATAATACCAATTACAGCACCAATCTTAGATGATTTTATTGATTGCTCTAACGTCTTACTTCCACCAACCTCAACAATAATATCAACACCTTTTCTATTGGTAATACGTTGAATATTTTTCCACCATTCTTTATGTTCATTATAATTAATTACATAATCAGCACCAAATATTTTTGCTTTATCCATTCTTTCTACACTTGAAGTTGTAGCTATTACCGTGGCATTAAATAATTTTGCAATTTGAATAGCAAATATAGATACTCCACCTAATCCCTGAACTAAAACTATAGAATTTTTATTTATTTTACCTTCAGTTACAAGTGTTCTCCATGCTGTTAGAGCCGCACAGGGTAGTGTTGCTGATTCTATGCAATTCCAATTTCTTGGTGCCTTTACAATATTATCATCAGAAAAAACCATATATTCTTGCATTACTCCATCTATTTGACCTCCACGAGCTGACAAATATCCATCTTCTCCAATATTTCCTGAATCCCAATCTGAAAAGAAAGGAGGAATAATTACATCACCTTTTTTAAATTCTGTAACTCCATTACCAACATCTTCTACTATGCCAGAACCATCCGAAATAGGAACAAATGGAATTGTTCCCCCAGTATCTCCATAACCACCATCTATCATAATTAAATCTCTAAAATTTAAACTGGCTGCTCTCATTATTACCAAAACTTCATTATCATTTAAAATTTTAGGAGGATCTTTTTTAACTATAGCTAAATTCTGTATATTAAACTCATTAAGTTGCCAGATTTTCATTCAAATTTTTCCTGTTATCTTGGAGCGGCAGCTATATTGCCCCCATCCACGGTCATAATTACACCTGTAGTTCTTTCTGCTAAAGCCAAAGATACAAAAGCTTTAGCCACATCTATCGCTCTTACCTCAAGTCCAAGTAAGTTCCCTGACATATATTCTTCTTCATTAACACCTCTTGCTTTAGATCTTTCTGTAATCATATTATTTGTTAACAAACCCGATCTAATGCGATCCGCATTTATAGCATTTGATCTCACTTTAATACTTGCATAATCAATTGCATATTGTCGCATTAAAGACAAAGTTGCCGATTTAGGTATGCCATAAGGACCAAAATTCTTTCCAGGATTGATTGCCTGTTTTGAAATATTAAATAGCAATACTCCCCCCGTGTTTTGTTTTGACATTATATCGATGGCTAGTTTGCTCACACGCTGATGGGCCCAAAAATTAATTTCAAAACTTTCTTTAAATAATTTCTCATCAACTAAACCAATTTCTCCTTGTTTAGCAATACCAGCATTTGAAATTAAAATATCTAAACCACCATATTCTTTGGATATTTTATTAAAAACACTTTCTATATTTTTAGTATTTGCTAAATCACAATAATATCCAGCAATATTAAATTTACTATGAACTCTTTCAATTGCTACTTGATCATTATCAATTATAATTACTTCTGCCCCTTGTTCTTTAAATTCCAATGCTGTTGCAAGACCAATAGAACCTGCTCCTCCTGTTATTAAAACTATATTTCCCTGCAAAGTTTTAGGTTTTGCACTATTTAATTTAGCTTGCTCCAAAGACCAATATTCAATATCAAATTGATCTGCCATAGAAATACTTTTAAAATTACCAATTTTTTCAGCATCATAAATTGTTTGTGCTGTGGTTTCTAATAAATCCTTAGCTATATTTACAACTTTAAAGGTTTCTCCTATTACAAAGGCCCCTTGTCCTTTAATAAACACAATTCTTGGTGAAGCGTCTAATTGTTTAACTTTTTCTTTACTCCTATGCTTATATTTTAAAAAATATGAAATATATTTGTTTTTATATTTTTCCATGTTTTTTAAAATGATACTTTTATGTTTAGCAGTATTTAAAGTTAATTCATTTATAATTAAAGGAAACGGCTTAATTCTAATAACGTGATCTGGCGTAACAGGGCCAGATGTAGCATATCTATGGATATCTTTTCCAGAAGACATTTTTTTTACATATTTACTATTAACAAAATGAATTAGCATTTTTTTATTAGCTAATTTAGATGCTTCTCCCCTAATAATTGGAGCTATTTTACTTATATTTAACTTGTTGAACTTTTTATTAGCAATAAAAGGAGTATTATTACCTCTTTTTAAAAATTGTTCAGCTATAGATACTAACTCTATCATTCTTTCATATGATTCTTTTGCAGTATTTCCAAAAGTAAAAATACCATGCTTTAATAATATTAATCCTATAACCTTGGGGTTTTTTGAATATATTTTTTCACAAGCTTTTGCTAAATCAAAACCTGGCATTACATAATCTACTATACCAACTCTATTTCCATAGATATTTTTTGCTAATTTATGACCATTTATTTGATTTGTTAATGATAAAATTGCATTTGAATGTGTATGGTCTATATATTTGTGTGGTAAAAAAGCATGTAGTAAGGTTTCTACAGATGGATTAGGTGATTTTATATTTTTTAATTGCTCTCTTTGTATCCTGACCATATCTTCATCTTTAAGCTTCTTTAATTTAAACAACTTTTGTAGTGGATTTAAATACATGGCAGGCAAACCTTCTGGTTCAATATTTGCCATATCCCAACCTGAACCTTTAACATGAATTATTTCATTATTTAATTTATCTTTAGTTTTTAAAGATGTATTTCCCCCACCATGCATAACAAGCTTAGCATTACTACCTAATAAACGTGATGTATAAATTCTTAATGCTAAATCAATCAAAATGTTTTTTTTGGAATATAAATTTATAAATAATTTTGCTTCTTTATCTGACCATTTACTTTGCATTATATAAACCTTAATTAATTATTATTTAAATAATTCACTTATACTTTTAGAGTTAGCATTACATATACCTTTATCAGTTATAAGCTTCGTTACTAATCTTGCGGGTGTAACATCGAAACCTGGATTATGGCTAGCAACCAAATCTGAAACTATTTTTACATTACTTAATTCCCCTAAAGAGTTTAAACCTGAAACATGCGTTATTTCTTTATTAGACCTTTCTTCAATTTTAATTTTATTGACTCCAGAATCTAAATTAAAATCAATAGTAGATTCAGGTAAAGCAACATAAAATGGAATATTATTATCATAAGCACATAAAGCCTTCATATATGTGCCTATTTTATTGCAAACATCTCCATTTAAAGCAGTCCTATCAGATCCAACAATACACATATCTACTTTTCCATTTTGCATTAAATGCCCACCAGCATTATCAACTATTAAAGTATTAGGAACACCATGTTTACATAATTCCCAAGCTGTAAGTGCAGCTCCTTGAGACCTTGGCCTAGTTTCATCAACCCATACATGAATATCCAGCCCTAAATTATATGCTTTGTAAATTGGTGCCAGAGCAGTACCCCAGTCTACGCAAGCTAACCATCCAGCATTACAATGTGTTAAAATATTAAAAGTCTTATCTTTAATTATTTTAGATTTTATAATTTCTAAACCATAATCACCGATTTTAGAACATTGTTTTATCGAATTAATTTCTAACTCTTTAGAGAATTGCCAAGCATAAGTAGCTCTATCTTCTGCTTTAAATTTTAATATTTTATTTAAAATTTTTTTTAAAGCCCATCTTAAATCTACAGCTGTAGGTCTCGTATTGATTAATAAATCAAAAGCTTTTCTAATATTTAATTCAGACGGATTTTTCTTGATAGCATAAAACATTCCATAAGCAGCAGTTACACCAATTAACGGTGCTCCTCTGATCCACATATCTTTAATTGCTTTGTAGCAACCATTTAAATTTTTTAAAGTTATATATTCTAATTTATGGGGCAAAAGAGTTTGATCAATTATAACAATCTTATAATCATTAGTAGACTCTATAGCTTTTTTAGGTATTCCATCTATAAGCATAAATAACCCTTAAAAAAAATATTACAAATACTATTATATATTTGATCGTAGTTATATCATTATATATACATAGTATTAATTCTTTTTAACAATTTGTTAATTTTTTAAGGTTTAGAAAATGATACCTAGATACAGTAGACCAGAAATGGTGAAAATATGGAGTACTTCATCAAAATTTCAAACATGGTTAGATATAGAAAGGTATGCTTGTGAAGCTCAAGAAAAATTAGGTGTAATACCTAAAGGTGTAGCTAAAGAAATAGAAAAAAAGGGTAAATTTGAAATAGATAAAATTGATACAATAGAAAAAGAAGTAAAACATGATGTTATAGCTTTTCTAACAAATATTGCTGAACATGTTGGTCCAAAATCAAGATTTATTCACCAAGGAATGACATCATCTGATGTATTAGATACTTGTTTTAATATACAACTTAAGAGTGCCAGTAAAATACTTGATCAAGGTTTAACAAGACTATTAAAAGCACTTAAAAAAAGGGCCTTAAGTAGCAAAAATATGGTTTGTATAGGAAGAAGTCATGGGATTCATGCAGAACCTACTACTATGGGATTAAAATTTGCTTATGCTTATGCTGAATTTAAAAGATGCAAAGAAAGATTAGCCTTTGCGACTAATGATATTTCAACATGTAAAATTTCTGGCGCTGTTGGTACCTTTGCAAATATAGACCCAAAAGTAGAAGAATATGTGGCTAAAAAAATGAAACTAAATGTAGAAACTATTTCTACACAAATCTCACCAAGAGATAGACATGCTATGTATTTTTCAGTTCTAGGAATTATTGCTAGTTGCTTAGAAAGAGTATCAGTAGAAATTCGTCACTTACAAAGGACTGAAGTAAGAGAAGCTGAAGAAAAATTTAGTGAAGGACAAAAAGGAAGCTCAGCTATGCCACATAAAAGAAATCCAGTACTAACAGAAAATATTACTGGGTTGGCAAGACTTGTAAGATCAGCAGTTGTTCCAGCTCAAGAGAATGTTGCTCTTTGGCATGAAAGAGACATCTCCCATTCTTCAGTAGAAAGAGTAATAGGTCCAGACGCAACTGTTACATTAGATTTTGCTATTAATCGTTTGGCTGGAGTAATAGAAAACCTAGTTTTATATCCAAAAAATATGCTAAACAATTTAAATCAATTAGGAGGGTTACATTTTAGCCAAGGAGTAATGCTTGCATTAACTCAAGCTGGAATGAGCCGAGAAAATGCATACAGAACTGTTCAAAAATCTGCCATGGATGTATGGCATAATAAATCTGACTTTAAAGAACTTTTATCTAAAGATAAAAGTGTGAACAAATATTTAAGTATTCATCAAATAGAATCACTCTTTGATATTAATAAGCATACAAAAAATATTTCATACATATTTGATAGAGTATTTAAGTAATAATAAAATAAATAACTATTACTTTTGAGCTGGTAAATGTAACTAATTAATTGCATTGGCTATAATAGTTAAGCTAATAAACATCTAAGTAAAAAAACATAGTATAAAAAAATACTAATAAAAAATATTAATAACGAAAACGTATAATAATAATTAATAAGAAAATATTTAAATGTGTACATTATTAATCTTGTATAGACCTCTTCATAAATGGCCTTTAATCATTGCTGGTAATAGAGATGAGATGAAAAATAGACCTTCGTTATCACCAGGAAAACATTGGGGGAATGATAAAAATATAATTGCAGGAAAAGATTTAACTGCTGGAGGAAGCTGGTTAGGAATAAATAATAAAGGGTTAATCTCTACTATATTGAATAGACCAAATAGCCTAGGCCCAAATAAAGAAAAATTTAGTAGAGGAGATATCATAATAAATGTTTTAAAAAATAAAGACATAAAAACCGCATTAACTTATATAGAATTACTTGATATTACTAATTGGAGACCTTTTAACTTATTTATAGCTAATAATAAAAATGCTTATTGGATAAAAAGTACTGGAAAAAATAAAATTACTATAAATCTTATTTCTGAAGGAAGACACTTTCTAGATAGTCATGATTTAAATAGTAAAACATCGGATAGATATAATAATAATATAAATAAATTTAATTCATTAAAAGAACCAGATCCTGATAAATCAGAATGGAAAGAATGGATAGATTTTTTAGCTTGCACCTCTCACCCAAAGAATAAACCTCTAGCGGCTATGAATATATCTCATAGTTATAATAATAATTATGGGACATTGTCTTCTTGCATAATTGCATTACCATCAGATAATGAACTAAAAAAGAATAATAAACCCATATTTCTATTTAACGAGACTACACCTGATAAAAATAATTTTTATAACATCAATACTTGTTAGTAATTCTCTGTTCTAGTATGAATAAATAATATATAATAAAATTAATTTTAAAGGTTAATATGACAGAAGATAAACGTAAAAAAATATATGAAGGTAAAGCTAAAATTCTTTATAAAGGACCTCAGCCAAATACCATTATTCAATACTTTAAAGATGATGCTACAGCATTTAATAATAAAAAGTTTGCTGTCATCAACGGGAAAGGTGTTTTAAATAATAGAATTTCATCATTCTTAATGGAAAAAATTGAACATATAGGCATACCTACACATTTTATTAAACGTTTAAATATGCGTGAACAATTAGTTCATGCAGTAGAAATTATACCTATAGAAGTTGTTATACGAAATATTGCAGCTGGTTCTATTTGTAAAAGGTTTAACTTAAAGGAAGGAGAAGCCCTTCCAAGAGCAATAGTTGAATATTATTACAAATCAGATGAACTAAATGATCCTTTAGTTTCTAACGAACATATTACTGCATTTGAATGGGCAAACTCTAATGAATTAGAAGATATATTTAACATGTCATTAAGAATTAACGACTTTCTAATAGGCGTTTTTTCAAGTATAGGCATAAAAGTAATTGATTTTAAATTAGAGTTTGGAAGATTTTATAAAGATGAAAATTTAGAAATTATTTTAGCTGATGAGTTAAGTCCTGACAACTTTAGACTGTGGGATAATAAAACGAATAAAAAATTAGATAAAGATAGATTTAGAGAAGACTTAGGCAACATGAAAGAAGCATACCAAGAAGTCGCTGAAAGACTTGGTGTATTATAAAATTAAATTAGAGGCTACTTATGAAAGTACAAGTTCATACAACTTTAAAAGAAGGAGTCCTTGACCCTCAAGGGAAAGCTGTAGAATCAGCTTTAGAAAATTTAGGCTTTAACGGTATAAATAAAATAAGACAAGGTAAACTGTTTGATATTGATCTTGAGACAAATAATAAAGAAGAAGCGGAAAAAATTACAAAAGAAATATGTAAAATCCTCTTAGCTAATATGGTAATAGAAGACTATATAGTAAAAATTTTACCGGACAATTAATTTAATTAGAAGACATATAATTACATGAAACCAAATATTATTGTATTTCCAGGCTCCAATTGTGATAGAGACGTTTATATAGCAATAAAAAGTATTATTGGTACTTCCCCTAAAATGATATGGCATAAAGAGACATCTCTTGAAAATACTAATCTTATAGTATTGCCAGGAGGATTTTCCCATGGGGATTATTTAAGGTCAGGTTCAATAGCCTCAAGAGCCCCAATAATGAAAGAAGTTATTAAAAAAGCTAAAAATGGTACACCAGTTCTTGGTATATGTAATGG